>JANNHC010000066.1:0-9180 GCA_031404215.1 Acidobacteriota bacterium | reverse complement strand
CGCCGGAGCGTTTGGGCAAAGCCGGCGCGAAGGCGGGCCTCCTTAAGGGAAAACTATGAGCAATGGAAATGTGAGGGCCGACGCCATCGCGCCGAATGCCAAGCGCCTGCTATGGGCGGGGTTCCTGGCTATTCTCGCGGCCGGCATCGGCTTCGGTATCCGCGGCGGCATCCTGGCCAATTGGGCCGCCGAGTTCGGCTTCACCGGTGCGCAGCTCGGCGCCATCGGCGGCGCCGGGTTCACCGGCTTCTGCTTCGGCATCATCATCGGCGGCGTCGTCGTGGACAAGATCGGATACGGCAAGCTGGTTGTCGCGGCGTTCCTGTTCCACGTGCTGTCGGCCTTCATCACGTTTGCCGCGACCGCGGGACAGGCGCAGGCCACGGCCTACATGTTCCTGTATATCGGGACATTCGTGTTCGCCCTGGCCAACGGCACGCTCGAAGCCGTGGCCAACCCGCTCGTCTCCACGCTCTTCCCCCATAACCGCACGCATTATTTGAACATTCTCCATGCGAGCTGGCCGGCCGGCCTCGTACTCGGTGGCCTCGTCGGCTGGATTCTCGGGGAGGGCATGCACGTGAGCTGGAAACTGCAGCTCGGACTCTTCCTCGTGCCGACCGCGCTCTACGGCGTGGCGTTCTTCGGTCAGCATTTTCCGAAGTCCGAGGCGTCCGCCAAGGGCCTCACCATCGGTCAGATGCTTCACGAAGTCGGAATCCTCGGCGCGCTGGTGGCGTGCGTGCTGGTGGGCTTGTTCTTCAAAGACCAACTCGGCGGCATTCTCGTGTTCTTCACCGGGAGTTCGTTTTTTGCCTCTCCCGCCTGGGGTTACCTCTCGTGGGCCGTGGCCCTGGTGCTGTTGCTGGTCGTGGCCGTCAAGACGAATTTTTCCGTCGGATCGGTGCTCCTGTTCGTGCTGTTCGTGACCCACGCGTTGGTGGGCGCGGTCGAGCTCGGGACCGACGGCTGGATTCAAAACATCACCGGTAACATCCTGACGCCAGCCCAGGGCAAGATCCTCTTCGTGTTCACCTCGCTGCTCATGTTCTCGCTGCGCTTCTGCGCCCATTTCATCGAGAAGAACCTCAAAGTGTCGCCGATCGGCCTGCTCTTCATCTGCTCCGTGCTTGGGTTCATCGGCCTGCGCATGGTCAGCGGCATCGAGACCTTCGCCGGGGCGATGATCGCGCTCGCGGTCTACGCGGTCGGCAAGACGTTCTTCTGGCCGACCATGCTGGCCGTGGTGGGAGACCGTTTCCCACGCACCGGAGCGGTCGCGATGTCGATCATGGGTGGCATCGGCATGATGTCGGCCGGCCTTCTCGGCGGCCCGGGTCTTGGCTACGCCAAGGACCGTTTCACCACCGAGCACCTCATCACGACCGCCCCGGCCATCTACGAGCAATACAAAGCGCCCGCGCCGAGCAGGTTCCTCTTCCTCAAGGAAGTGACGGGGCTCGACGGCACGAAGCTGTCGGAAGCGCAGACGGCGGCAGTCAAAACCCCGGACCAGCAGATCGTGGCTGAAGCCAGCATCGTCGGCGACCGTGAGACGCTCAAGGCGGATTCGTTCATCCCGGCCGCGATGGCCGCCATCTACCTGCTGCTGTTCCTCTACTTCAAGACCCTCGGCGGGTACAAGCCGGTGCATATCGACGCGGCGGGCACTACGGCGAAACGCTGACCGCACACGAAAAGGGCCACGGGGTTGTCCCCCGTGGCCCTTCTGATCTTCTGACCTCCTGTGAACGATCGATCACAGCTTCTTCAGATAGATATTCTTGAACTCGATCTTCATCGGCGGCCCCACGTGGATCTGGAAGCCGAGGAGACCCTTCAGCGCACGCCCCTTCGCATCGTCGTCCACGATGAACGCGGTGACGTGGCCGTTGACGATGTTCATGATCGTGTTGCCGCGGGCGATGAGGTGCACGGTGTTCCACTCGCCGGGCTTGACGAGGGCCTTGAGCTCGTCGGCGTTGCGTTCGAGATTGCCGATCATCTTCGAGACCCCGTCGGGTCCGATCTCCACCGCCTGACCGCGCTGCATCAGGAAACCGCGGCCGCGCTCCTCGTAGATCATTCCCGTGTACTGATTGGCGAAATCGATATCCGCCTGGTAGCCCTTCAGGACCCACCTGCCTGTGACCGTGCCGCGTCCCTCGCCGCCGGCGGGCACGTGGGTGCTTCGGAACTGGATGCCGCTGTTGGTGGAGCTCATCCGGTACTCGAGCTTCAGCTCGAAGTCGCCGGGCTCGCCGCCGCGCCAGATCACGAACGTGTTCTCCTTCACCGCGTTCGCCGCCGTGCTCTCGCCCACGAGCGCGCCGTTTTCGGCCTTCCAGTACGCGCCGTCACCGTCCCAGTTCTTCAAGCTGACGCCGTCGAAGATCTGCTCGAAGCCCGCGCGGTCTTCGAAATTGAGCGGCGCGGCGCCACGAGGGCCGCCGCCTCGACCCTGTCCCCGCCCCTGCCCGCGTCCCTCCTGCGGTGACCCGGCTGGCGGCTGCTGGCCCGCCGGTGGCTGTGCCGCCCCCGCGGCTGGCGCCTGCGCGGACACGCCGGCTGCGCTGAAAAGAGCGGTCATGGCACACAGGCCGCCGACTCCGATTGCTCTGAAACGCATCATCTCGCTCGTCCCTTCTCTTTCAACCCTCTCTGTTGGCATTTCTCCCTGCTCGCGGCGCCTCTGCTAAACCTTTTCCCATTTGCCACTTTTCGCGGACTTCAGGACCGCGTCGGTGACGTGGTCGGTCGCCAGGCCGTCGCGGAACGACGGGCTGATGCTCTCCCCCTTGGCCGCGGCGGTCACGAAATCGGCGAACTGGTGGATGAAGGTGTGCTCGTAGCCGATCTGCAGGCCAGGCACCCACCAGTGCTTCATGTACGGGTGATCGCTGTCTGTCACGTGGACGCTTCGCCAGCCCCGGACCCGCCCTTCATCGCGATGGTCGAAGTACTGAATGCGGTGCAGGTCGTGCAGATCCCAGAACGCCGAGGCATGCTCCCCATTGATCTCGAGCGTGTAGAGCGCCTTGTGCCCCCGCGCGTAGCGCGTGGCCTCGAACGTCGCGAGCGACCCGTTCTCGAACCGGCACAGGAACGCGCTCGCATCGTCTATGCCCACCGGCTCGATCTTGCCGGTCAGGCTGTGCTTGCGCTCCTTGATGAACGTTTCCGTCATCGCGGTCACTTCCGCGATGGGACCATTCAGCCAGAGCGCCGTGTCGATGTTGTGCGCGAGCAGATCGCCCGTCACCCCGCTGCCCGCGACCGAGACGTCGAGGCGCCACAGCCCTTCGCCCCCCTGCGGCAGATCCTGCGAGATCGTCCAGTCCTGCAGGAACTTGGCGCGGTAATGAAAGATCCGTCCGAACTTCTTCTCGTCGAGAAGCTGCTTGATGAGCGTGACGGCGGGGACACGGCGGTAGTTGTACCAGACGGTATTCGGCACGCCGGCCTTCTCGACGGCGTCTACCATCTCCTGCGCTTCCTTGCCCGTCCGGCCCAGCGGCTTTTCGCACATCACCATCTTGCCGGCTTTCGCCGCCGCCACCGCGATTTCACGGTGCGTGTCGTTGGGGCTCGCGATGTCGATCACGTCGATGTCTTTGCGTGCGACGAGGTTGCGCCAGTCCGTGTCGAACGACTCGTAGCCCCAGTTCTCCGCGAATGCCTTCACGCGATCGGCATTCCGTGCCGCGACCGCCTTCAGGACCGGACGAAACGGCAGATCGAAGAATCGCGGCGCCTGCAGGAACGCATTCGAATGCGTCCGTCCCATGAAGCCGTACCCGATCAGTCCGATATTGAGATTCTTCATCTATCGCTCCGACAAGCAGCAGTCAACGATCAGCAATCAGGAATCAACAATTCTTTAGTCCCAGCCATGGGCGTTCCGAACAGCGACCATGACGCCGAGGATGTCGTTCCACGTCTTCGGTTCCATCATCGTCGCGTTCGGGAACATGCAGCCGTCCCAGCAGATGTGCTGCATCGCGCGGGTCGGCTTGCCGGTGTCGTCTCTCAGCCAGAAGCCGGCGTGCCGGACGATGTCGAGCTTGCCGTTGGGATCGTGCGGCAGGCAGTGGCGGCCGGTTTTGTCGTGGGAGCCGGAGCCCTTCACCGTGGCGTCGTTCTGCGCGACGTGAAAATCGATCGTCCACGGCCGAAGCGCGCGCGTCATCGTGAGCAGCCCCTCGTCGAGCGCCTTCTGATCCGACCAGTCGAAGTTCTCGGGCAGGATGCGGTCGTCCGGCGCGTTGTAGCCCATCGTGAAGAGCAGCGTGTGCGCCATGTCGGCCTGGAACCCGAGCGTCCTCGGCCGGTTCACCATCTCCATCAGCTCGACGTTGTGCTTGACGCTGTGCATGCCGCCCCAGCAGATCTCCCCTTCGGCCGCCAGACGCTCGCCGTAGTCCTCCGCAATGTCACACGCCTGACGGAACGTCTCGGCAATCTTCCTGGTGCTGCCGGCGGGATCCTTTGCCCAGTCGGATGGGCCCGCGGCCGAGTCGATGCGGATGACGCCATACGTGCGAATACCGATATCGCGCAGCGTCTTCCCGATCGCGCACGCCTTGCGCACCTGGGTGAGGAAGTTCTTGCGATCGTCCTCGCCGCCCATGGCGGACCCGCCGCCGGTCGGCGGCCACACCGGCGCGACCAGCGATCCCACCACGAGGTTCTTCGCGCGGACCTTGTCAGCCAGCCGCTTCAAGTCGTCGTCCGATGAATCGATGCTGGTGTGCGGATCGAACAGGAACAGATCGACGCCGTCGAACCTGACCCCGTTGGCGCTTGCGGCGGCGGTCATGTTCAGCATCGTGTCGAGATCGATCGGCGGCTCGGCGCCAGGGCCGCCTTTGCCGACCAGTCCCGGCCACATGGCGTTGTGGAGCGCTGGATATTTATGTTCACTCGCGTTCATGCAATCCTCGGTTTCAGTCTGCTTCTCTCAATGCGCCCGGGGCCCCACCCCCGGGCGCTGCAGCTATTTCTGTTTGCGAAACGATTCCGCGTCAGGATTTCCCGGTCCGAAATGCTTCAGGAGCACGAGCGGCTCGGTCTCGCTGCGGTTTTCGATCTTCACCCCGGCCTTCGCGGCGTCTGAGGTGACGAACAGCTCGTCCTCCGTCATCTGTCCAAAGCGGATCATGGCAGGCGTCGACACCGCGAGCGTGCCGAACGTGCCGTATCCCTGCGTGAGGATGATGCCGTGGGCCGCGCTGTCGCGGATCGTGACGCTTCGCTTCGGCAGCACGGTCAGCTCCTTGGCAGAATACCAGCCCGTGCCATAGGTGACCCACTGTTCCCGGTAGCCCTCCGGTTCGGTTTCCGCGAACGGCTTGACTGGCTTCGGGAAGCGCCGGTTGCTCTCGCCGAAGCGAGGATTGACGTTGGCCTCCCAGTCGAGCATGCCGATGATGTAATCGAGATCGTGGGTCTTGTCCGGGGGCACATCCTTCGTCAGCAGATCCCAGGGGATGATCCGTCCTTCGACCTCCGACTGGAACATCGCGAAGACGTCGCTGTTCACCTGCGGCTCGTACGTGAGCAGCGACCCGGGCGCGTGCAGGATGCCCGGTTCGATCTGCCACCCGGTGCCGCGCTCGAGGCGGTACGCGCGCGACAGGTACGTGATGCCGTTGTCCCCCTTGTTCCAATTCTCCAGCGAGCGCCGCACGTCGTCTTTGGTCGTGCCGGGCTCGAGGCCCATGAACGTGTGCGGATAGTTGTTGTCGGTCGGGTTGTATTGCGGCGGGAAGTAATACGCTTCCGGTTTTCCGCGGCGGCCAACGCGCTTGGCGTCTGCTTCGCTCTGGTGCATGTGGTGCGGAATGGGTCCCAGGTTGTCGAAGAACTTGCAGAGCAGGTTCCAGCCCTTCTCCCGCTGCATCACGTCGGCGCCAAGGAGCAGCTCGCCGGCCTGATCGACCGCTTCCTTGAGCAGGAACCGCTTGCCGCCCGCAAGTCGAACGTAGCTGAGCCCTTCGTCGGCCGGCGTGCCAGGCCCGTTGTCCGCGTTGGTGGTCGAGGAAAACCATCGCTCGTTGATGCCCCCGCGGTGTCCGCCGCACGCGTAGTAATCATCGGGATGCAGGCGGAGCCGCCGGCCTGGAATCATGAACGAGCGGGGCACCCAGCACGGCTCCAGCCGAAGCAGTCCGTGACCCGCGTCCAAGGCGTTTTGAATCTGCGATCGATCGAGCATGTGCATCCTCTGGTTACGTGACTCTCCGCCCGGACCATACAACCGCCGCTGCCTGTCGGCAAGCGCCCCGCGGCGCGTGCGGGCCGTTTCACCCCAAACACGCGCGTCAGGCTTTCCGCGCGGCTGCTAACTGTATAACAAGCCTGCGCCTCGGAGGAACACACGGATCCGCGCGTTGGAGCGAAATCGATCGACCGCGTTGCACCGTGCGAAATGAGTTTTCCTTCTCCCTTGCTCTTGTGAGATCGTCACAGCCATGGCATCTCCGGCGACGTTCCGCGGCCGCCGCGCCGCGACGATTGAAAACAGCGACGTGCGTCTGACCGTCCTCGAAGGAGGCGGACACATCGCCGAAGTGCTCCACAAACCATCGGGCGTGAACCCGCTGTGGATCCCGCCATGGCCGTCGATTGAACCTTCGGCGTATGTCGCCGGCGGCGATGCGACGTACGGCGGTGGCGCCGAGTCGCAGCTGCTGGCAGGCATCATGGGACACAACCTGTGTCTCGACATCTTCGGCGGCCCTTCCGCTGAAGAGGAGGCGGCGGGCCTTTGTCCCCATGGGGAAGCGTCAATCATGGCGTACGCGATGAACGTGACGGCCGATAGCCTTCAGGCGACAGCCATCCTTCCTGAAGCGCGCCTCCGCGTCGAGCGCCGGCTCAGCCTTCGCGGCTCGGCGATTCGTGTCGTCGAATCGGTTGAGAATCTCTGCGGGACCGATCGTCCCGTGGGCTGGACCCAGCACGTCACGATTGGCCCTCCGTTTCTGGAGCACGGCGTCACGGAGTTTCGCGCATCGGCGACGCGTTCGAAGGTGCTGGAGCATGCCTTTGGCGCGGCTGACTACCTGGTTCCGGCAGCCGAGTTCACGTGGCCAAACGCGCCGCGTGCCGACGGCGGCCTCGAGGATCTGAGGGTCTATACCGCGCGCAGGACGTCCGGCGCTTACACCGCACACCTCATGAACCCGGAACAGCCCTCTGCCTTCTTTGTCGCATTCTCGCCCCGCGCGCGGCTTGCATTCGGGTACGTCTGGCGACAGCGGGATTTTCCGTGGATGGGAATCTGGGAAGAGAATCGGAGCCGGAGCCACGCGCCGTGGAACGGCGAAACGGTCACGCGGGGCATGGAGTTCGGCGTGTCACCGTTCCCCGAATCCCGCCGCCAGATGATCGAGCGTGGCCAGCTGTTCGGAGTACCGGCCTACCGGTGGATCCCCGCCAGGACGAGAGTCGAGGCGGAGTACTGGATCGTTGTCCGCGCCGCTGACCGGATCCCGGAGGGACTGGTGTGGCCCGGCTGAGTCGGTACTGTTGAGCTCGTCCTGCGCCCGTGTCCCCCGGCGCTCCTTTCCCCGGCGCTTGTGTCCCCGGGCGGCTCCGCGTACACTGAACGCATCAGGCAATCCGCTGACGTTGCGACGCACTGCGCAATAGGCGGATACGCACTCCTACTTCCTCGAGGGATTCGACATGCAACTGCTCTGCGTTCTTTCATTGTTCGTCGCGCTCGCTCCCGGACCCCAGGCGCCCGCCCCGACGGCACCCGCAAAGGCCCCGGCGGCCGCGAAAGCAGCCCCGGCTGTCAAGGGCGCACGGGCCATCGCGATCACCGGCGGCGACGACATGAAGTACAACCTCCCGACGATCGACGCCAAGCGGGGTGAGACGCTCCGCATCGTGCTGAAGTCCACGGGAACGATTCCGAAGATCGCGATGGGTCACAACTTCGTGCTGCTGGCGCTCGCGGCCGATCCGGTCGAGTTCAACAAGGCGGCGATGATGGCGCGCGATACCGATTTCATCCCGGCGAGTTTGAAAGCCCAGATCCTGGCGGCGACCAAGCTGGCTGGTCCCGGTGAGACGGTCGAGATCACGTTCAAAGTGCCGGCAAAGGCGGGCAGCTACACGTTCATGTGCTCCTTCCCGGGCCACTTCGCCGCGGGGATGAAGGGACTGCTCGTCGTCAAGTAACGCCGTCGTTCCTTCGTTCTCCGCAGCGGCGACGAGATGACTACGCCGTCCCTTGGCGCTCCGAACACCCCACCTCCGCCCGATCGATACCATCGGCGCATGATGACATGGGTGTTCGGCGCCCTCATCCTGACGGTGCTGTTCGCTATCCTCGTGGTGGAACTGACGATGCGCTGGTTCGGGGAATCCTGAAGACCCGGCGGTCCTATCGCGGCGAGGTGGAAGGACCGGCGGTCAGACGTCTCGTTGCCGGCCGAGGTATTCGTGGCTCGCCTGCCGTACGAGTGCGGTCAACTCGTCGGGATCGATGGGCTTCTGCAGCACCGCAAAAGGGCGAAGGACCGCCGCGCGCGCCGCGAGCTCCGACACGGCGGACACCACGATCACCGGAACGTCCGCGGTTTCCGGGTTCGCGAGCTGCCGCGCTCGAAACTGGGCGCCGCTGAGACGCGGCATCATGTAATCCAGGACGATGGCACAGGGCGACGTCGGATCGCGGCGATGGATTTCCTCCAGACGTTCCAAGGCATCGAGCCCATCGTGGGCCGGCGTGACAGTCATGCCGTCAGACTCGAGGATGAGCCGCAACACTTCGCGCGTGTCAGTGTCGTCTTCGACGAGCAGGACATGTGGCCACGCCGCCGCTGCGGTCACGGTGCCGCGTCCGCGTCGCACCCCACGTGCCAAGGTTCCGGCAGCACATCACACGCGCGCGGTTGCTGGCGCGCCGTCTTGCGCAGAAACGCCGACCCAACAGCATTGCGACGTTCGACGTCCACCTGTCGACCCTGAGGCATCAGCACGCATTTCACCCGTCAATCCGACCAAAAATCGGCCGTGGGCTGTGTTTGAAATAGTCTCTCGTCTTTCGACGAAGCACTTTATTACTGTCTGTACATAACCGATACAAATACGGGGCCAAACCCCGCATTCAAGGAACAGCCAGCAAAACAGATGCCGCGTTTAGGTTCTGCCGGGTTCCACGGG
>JANNHC010000065.1:0-3250 GCA_031404215.1 Acidobacteriota bacterium | reverse complement strand
AGCGCCCGCTGCGTGCCGGGGCCGGCGCTTTGACGATCGACTGCTGGCAAGTGCCCGCGACGCTGGCCGACCGCGGCGAAATCCGTGTGCCCTGCCTTGGAGAAGCCCAAGAACACGATCTGCCTCTGGTTCAACAAGGACGCGCAAGAGGCCGCGCGCTTTTACGCCGCCACCTTTCCGGACAGTAAAGTGACCGCTGTTCACGAGGCGCCGAGTGACTACCCGGGCGGCAAGAAAGGGGATGTGCTGACGGTGGAGTTCACCGTGTTGGGCATTCCCTGTCTCGGTCTCAACGGCGGACCGAAGTTCAAACACAGCGAGGCCTTTTCCTTCCAAATCGCGACGGACAATCAGGAAGAGACGGACCGTTACTGGAACGCTATCGTCGGCAATGGCGGCAAGGAGAGTCAGTGCGGTTGGTGCAAGGACCGCTGGGGCCTGTCCTGGCAGATTACCCCGCGCGTGCTCACTGACGCGCTTGCGGCTGGTGGCGGTGAGGCAAAGCGTGCCTTCGAGGCGATGATGCCGATGAAGAAGATCGACATCGCCACCATCGAGGCAGCGCGGCGGGGCTGAGATGGTGTCAGGCGCGAGGAGGCGATGAATGAGGAGACCGGCTACTGTGTACCGGCGGCCTCATGGCGATCGTAGCCGTGACGGCTGTTATGAGCTTCTGGCCGTCTAAATGTCCAGCGGCCGCAGTCAAGCGGCTGAGGAGGTGCCATGCGGGCTTACAGATCTGCTGTCTTCGCACTCGTCGCGTTCACTCTTGAAGCATCGCCAGTGGGGGCGCAGGACGCAAAAACCGTCGAAGTCGCGCCGTATGTGGCGCTTGGCTCGGCCGCGGCATCTCCCGTCGGCGTCGCCGTCACGTTCCCTGTCACGTCAACGCTCAGTGTCGAGACAGATGTTGCATATCGTCGTGGCGAGGGCCGCATCCACGCGCTGAGTTCAAGCACCAGTCTCTTGTATTTCCTTCCGCGCGTCGGCCAATCGACACCGTATGTCGCCGGGGGAGTTGGGCTATCGCAACACGGGGCGCCCGTTTTCTCCTCCAACGGTCGTCCGATCGGCGCCGAGCCGCGCGTGGCGCTGACAGTGAACGCTGGAGGCGGCCTGAAGATGCCAATGAATGAAAAGTTGGATGTGCGAACTGATGCCCGGTGGTTCAAGTCCTTTGGCCTTCAGGGATCGGAGCAATTTCGCGTGGCTCAAGGCATCTCCTTCGATGTCGGCAAACGGTAGAGGGTGCGCCCGCACGAGCTCATTCCGCTTCCACAGTCCGAAATCGCTACAGTTTCATGCAGTTGACACAGCCGACCGTGGACTGAGTTATCCCGGGAAAGAACAATAACGACGAGGTCGGCGGGTACGGATCGTGAAATGGCCGCATTGCATGAAGGCCACCCGACTCCTGTGTGTCGCAATGTTCGCCGCCGCCTGTGGACCGACTTCAGCCGATCGGTCGGCGCTCTCGAGCCAGACGCCCGCTGAGGCGGCGCAGAAAGCCGGGGCCATCAAGACGAGCACGGACCCCGCCGTCAATCCGAACGCCGCCGTCATGGCGGGCTTCAAGGCGCGCGTTGAGAAATACGCCGAGCTGCACAAAGACCTGGCCAAGGGTGCCGCCAGGCAGAAGGACAACACCAGCGCTGAGCGGGTCCACGCGCAGAAGACCGCGCTGGCCGAGAAGACCCAGGCTGCCCGCGCGAGCGCCAAACAGGGCGACATCTTCACTGCTGAGATGCGCCCGGTCTTCCGCCGGCTGCTCGCGCCCGAGATGAAGGGTGAAGAGGGCCGCGACGCAAAAGCGATCATCAAGGACGATGCGCCGGCGCCCGGCACGGTGGCGTTCAAGGTCAACGCGAAGTATCCCGAGAAGCAGCCGAAGCCGACCATGCCGGCGAATCTACTGTTGAACCTGCCGCCGCTGCCCGAGCCGCTGGAATATCGCGTCGTCGGCCAGCATCTCCTGCTGCTCGACACGGCCACGGATCTGATCGTCGACTACATCCTGAACGTGATCACCACCTAGCGGAGGAACCCGATGCGTTGCTTGTCCGTTATCGCGCTCGTCCTCATCACATTGCCCTCGGTGGCGTCAGCGCAGGACCTGCGCCTGCCGAACAAGCAGGGCTCGCTCAAGTTCGCCGTGATTGGGGACAGCGGCCAGCCTGGAGACGGGCAGACCGCCATCGCGTCGCAGCTGGCGAAATTCCGCACGCGCTTTCCGTTCGACTTCGTGCTGATGACGGGCGACAACCTGTATGGGAGCGAGCGGCCGCGCGACTACGAGAACAAGTTCTCGGTTCCGTACAAACCGATCATCGATGCGGGGGTGAAGTTCTACGCGACCCTGGGCAACCACGACGACGCGGGACAGACTCAGTACAAGCTGTTCAACATGGAGGGCAGGAAGTACTACAGCTTCAGGCCAAAGCCCGGCGTGCGCTTCTTCTCGATCGACTCCAACTACGTCGACGACAAACAGCTGGACTGGCTGGGCAAGGAGCTGGCGGCGAGCGGCTCGGATTGGAAGATCGCGTTCTTCCACCATCCGCTCTATTCATCCGGCGCCACACACGGGTCGGCCGACGCGCAGCGCCAGCTGCTCGAGCCGATGTTCCTGAAGCATGCCGTCAACGTTGCGATCATGGGACACGAGCACTTCTACGAGCGCCTCAAGCCTCAGAAGGGCGTGGCATATTTCATCCTCGGCTCGTCAGCGAAGCTGCGGAAGGGCGATCTGCGGAAATCCGCGTTGACCGCTTACGGCAACGATTCGGACTATGCGTTCATGCTGATCGAAATCGACGGCGACGACCTGCATTTCCAGACAATCAGCGACAAGGGCGCGACGCTCGACACGGGGAGCATTGGCCGCCCCAAGACGACGACAAACGGCAAGTAGCTCGCGTTCCCTGCGGATCGCCCCGCCTTCAAGCGCCATATACTGCCAATGTGTGCGCGTCCTCATGACACTCGCGACAGATTTGAGGTCGGCGTTCAGGAACGTGCGTCGCGGCGGCTGGTTGTCGGCGACCGTCGTGTTGATCCTCGCCGTGGCGATCGGAGCCGTCACCGCGATCTTCAGCATCGCGCATGCCGTTCTGATGAGGCCGCTGCCGGTCGTCGAGCCCGACCGCGTCATGCTCCTGTGGGGGCGCGACGATGCCCGTTCGCAACAGGTCGTGGAGGTGTCGCTGCTGGATCAGCGCGTGTGGCTGGCCGGCCAGAAGAGCTTCACAGC
>JANNHC010000064.1:0-2825 GCA_031404215.1 Acidobacteriota bacterium | reverse complement strand
CGCCAACGCAATGTCGTGGGTGGCGATGTGCAACAGCGCGCCGGGCCGGCGCGCATCGGGGGCGAGCAGCCGTGTGCACAGCGTGAAATAATTCGCGTCGACGTCGGCTTTCCTGGGAAACGCCACGTCAGGCGGCTCGAGATAGGCGCCTTTGACGATGCGGATCACCGCGCCAAGCGGGACGATCGCTTCCACGTCCTTCTCGGTGCGATACAAGTACGCCTGCAGCGCGATGCCGACCCGCGCCGTCTTCGCGCGGGCGCGGCGGAACAGTTCGAGCGTGGGATCGACGTAGGTCGAACTCTCCATGTCGATCCAGAGAAAGTTGCGGCGCTCCTCGACGCGGGTGATCAGGCGATCGAGATTGCGCTCGCACAACGCGCGATCGAGATCGAGGCCAAGCTGCGTGGGCTTGACTGAAATGTGCGCATCGAGCCCAGAGGCCGCCACGCGGTCGAGCACATCAAGATAATGACGCGTGACCTGCTCGGCTTCTTGCACGTCCGCGAGGTTTTTCTCCCAGCTTCGTCAGGATCGCGGAAATTCCCTGCGGCTTCAGCTCCGCGGCGGCGCGCAGCGCGTCCTCGACCTGCTCCCCTGGCATGAACCGCGTGACAGACCGGCGGACAAATGCTGTCTTTGTCGCGCGATCGCGCAGCCACGCGTTCGTGGATCCGGCGAGCAGGACTTTGCGCATCAATGACATGTTCAGGGCTCAAGGGCTCAAAGCTCAGGGGCTCAGAGAATGTTCACAGCACGCTTCGGATCAACCCACCGTCCACCTGCACGGTGGCGCCTGTCATGTAGGACGCAGCATCCGAGAGGAGAAACGCGCCGACGCGGCCAAATTCATCGCCCTGCCCGTACCGCCCGAGCGGGATGGTCGCGATCGCCCTTGCCTTGGCTTCCTCGACCGACACACCCTGTTTCTTCGCGTTGATCTCGTCAAGGTGACGGACCCGATCGGTATCAATGCGACCGGGAATGATCTGGTTCACCCGGATCTTCATCGGCGCCAGCTCGATCGCCAGCGTCTTCGCCAACGCCGACACAGACGCCCGCAACACGGTGGACAGGCCCAGATTCTGCACCGGCTCCTTGACCGACGACGATGTGGAGAGGAGGATCGCGCCGCCGCCACGCGCCTGCATGCACGGGACCGCCACGCGCACCATTCGTACCGCACTGAACAGCAACAGGTCCGCCGCTTCCTGCCACGCCGCATCGTCGAACGACAGGACCGCGCCGGCCGGCGGGCCGCCAGAGTTGGTCATCAAGGCGTCGACGCCGCCGAAGCGATCGACCGTCGCGGCCGTCCAGCGCGTGATCGCGTCGGCGGAACGGACATCGACGGCCATGGCGAAGACCTTCGAGCCGGTCTCGTGTTCGATCCGGGACGCCGCCGCGGTGATCGACGCCTCGTCGCGCGACGAGATCGAGACGGTCGCCCCCTCACTCGCCAGCGCGCGGGCAACGCCGTAGCCGAGCCCCTTGCTCGCACCGGCGATCATCGCGACTTTCCCTTTCAGGTGGAGATGCATGATTCTCGGTTTACTTACAGTTACCAGTTGCCAGTTGCCAGTCCTCGGGTGGGTGCCAAGAGTGCCATGTCACTACGTCTGGTGCAAATATGAACATCGTTGGGCAGAAGGCAGGCAGGGGGCAGGTAGCGGGAAGCCTACTTCGTTCCCGTCATGGCGGCTGCTCGTACATCGTCGGGCGACCAGCCCCGGGCTCGCAGGTCGCGCACCCCGGTATCTCCATCGGACTTGCTCAACTTCTGGTCCGGAGCTTTCATGATCAACGGATGGTGGAAAAACGTGGGCGGACGTTCACGGCCGAGCAATCGGGCCAGGCGAATCTGGCGGCCGGTGGACGCGAGAAGGTCCTGGCCCCGGATGACGTAGTCGATTCCCTGCCGCCAGTCGTCCACCGTGACCGCGAATTGATACGTCCAGTTCCCGTGCCGATCGCGCACGAGGACGTCACCGCACTGGTCGGCCGGGCTCTGCTGCTGCACGCCAAGACCGAGGTCCTCGAATGTCTCGACGCCAGGCTCGATTCGGACGCGCCAGCCGTAGCCATCGGTGACAGGCAGCCCCTTGTCGCGGCATCGGCCCGGGTAGTGCCGTTCGGAGCTTCCGCCGGTCCCTAGGGCGCCTGAGGCCGGCTCGACCAGCGAGCGCCGCGAGCAGCCGCAGGCGTAGACGAGCCCGTGGGCACGCAGAATCCCGAACGCATCGCGATAGACGAGGTCGCGATCGCTTTGACGTCCCTCGCACGGTCCGGCGCGAAACGCATCGGTTGGGTAGATGTCAGGCCGATAGCCAAGCCAATCGAGGTCGTCGAGAATCCCCGCTTCGAATTCGGCGTGCGACCGGGCGCGATCGTGATCCTCGATCCGAAGGAGAACGCGACCGTGCAGCGCTCGTGCTGTCTTCCAGGCGTGCTCGGCGTTGAGGACGTGCCCGAGATGGAGCCAGCCGGTCGGCGCGGGCGCGAATCGTGTCAGCACCTTCGTAGGGGTTCTACAGGGTTCTGCAGGCTTCGATGCTCAGTGTAGGGTGACTTTCCTGACGATCAATTCGGATCCGTCCGCCGAACACTCGCAGCGCGAGGTTGTCGGGCTGGATGGTGGCTGAGACGAGGTAGTGGAAAGGCCACTCGTTATCGATGCTCTTCTTGTTGGTGTTGGTCGAACCATCGTCATCGGTGATGTTCGTCACGCCATCGCGATCCATCTCGAACACCCGGCCTCCCGACCAGTTGTCGATCAACTTGGTGGTGGAGTTGTAGCGACCGGGCTTGAACATGCGCGCGAGCCA
>JANNHC010000063.1:0-4431 GCA_031404215.1 Acidobacteriota bacterium | reverse complement strand
AGAACTCGCTGCGCATCAGCTACCTGATGGAACCCGACCCGCGCGGATCGATGGGGCTGGGCGGGATCAGCGGCGGCGCGAACCTGTCCTACGGAACGAACCTGGTTGCGATTGATTACAAGACCGGGAAGATGGCCTGGTATTTCCAGACCTCGCCGCACGACACGCACGACTGGGATTCGACACAGACGCCGGCTCTGGTCGACATGCCCTTCAACGGCCGCACGCGCAAGCTGGTGATGACCGCGACGCGCAACGGCTACTTCTTCGTCCTCGATCGCGTGACCGGCGAGCACCTCGTCACCAGCAAACTGGGCGTGGTCAACAACTGGGCGACCGGCCTGGACGCGAAGGGGCAGCCGAAGCGCAATCCTTACAAGGACGCCACCATCGCCGGATCGCTCGTGAACGGCGACGTCCTGAACTATCCGCCGCCGACCTTCTCGCCGCTCACCGGGCTCTTCTACGTCCACGAGCAGAACTCGCTGCGCATCAGCTACCTGATGGAGCCCGATCCGCGCGGGTCGATGGGACTCGGTGGGATTAGCGGCGGAGCAAATCTGTCCTGGGGAACGAACGTGGTCGCCATCGATTACAAGACCGGCAAGATCACGTGGCGCAAGGAACTCAACGGCGGCAGCGCCGGACTGCTGTCAACCGCTGGCGGCGTCCTCTTCCTGAGCAACGGGCAAAACGCCGAGGCCTGGGACGCCGCCACCGGCAAGGGCCTGTGGTACTCCCAGATCGGCGGCCTCAGCGCGCCGCCAGAGACGTTCATGCTCGATGGCAAACAGCACATGCTGTTCAGCGCCGGGGGAGGCCTGTATCTCTTCGTGCTGAATTAGGAAGGTCGCCTTGCCAGGCCGGAGACCGGGAACTGGGAAACCGGGAACTGGAAACCGGGATCCGGAACTGTCCGGCTGCGACACGACTGGTCCCGGGAACGGACACAATATGGTACCCTCTTCGCTTGGCGACCTGAAAGGCGAAGATGCTCAATCGCTGTATCCCTGCCTTCGCGATCGCGGGACTTGGAGCGCTCTCAGTGACCTGGGCGGCGCTTCACGCGCAAAGACCCGCCGTGAATCCGCCTGCGCAGGTGGACTTCGCACGCGACATCGAACCCATCCTTCAGAGCACCTGTTACGAATGTCACGGCCCTAAGAAAGCGAAGGCGCGCCTGCGCCTTGATTCGCGTGCGGGCGTGATGAAAGGCGGCGAGACAGGCGCGATCGTCGTCCCGGGGAACAGCGAGCAAAGCCTGATGGTCCGGCGCTTGCTCGGCCTCGACGGCGACGACCGCATGCCGAAAGACGGCGATCCGGTGCCGGCTTCGCAGATCGCGCTGATTCGATCGTGGATCGATCAGGGAGCCGCGTGGCCGACGACCGGCGACGCGGCCAGCCCCCCTCCACAAGCCGTTCCTGAGGAGCAGCCGCACTGGGCGTATCGCCGGCCGTCACGTCCTGCACCGCCCGATGTGCACAAAACCGACTGGGTGCGCACGCCAATCGATCGCTTTGTTCTGGCCAGGCTCGAGAAAGAAGGGCTCGCCCCCTCGTCCGACGCAACGCTCGAGACGCTCGTGCGCCGCGTCTCCCTCGATTTGGTCGGGTTGCCCCCTTCACCTCACGAGGTGGATGAAGTCGTGGCTGAGGCCGCGCGCGACGGAAAAGACGTCGCGTACGGGCGGCTCGTCGATCGACTGCTGGCCTCGCGGCATTACGGAGAACGCTGGGCCCGCCCCTGGCTCGATCTCGCGCGCTACGCCGACTCGCAGGGGTTCGAAAAGGATCTGCCGCGCGTGATGTGGAAATACCGCGACTGGGTCATCGATGCGCTCAATCGCGACATGCCGTTCGATCGTTTCACGATCGAGCAGATTGCCGGCGACATGCTGCCGAATCCGACGCCGGATCAGCTCATCGCGAGCGGGTTTCATCGCAACGCCATGACCAACGAGGAAGGGGGCGTCGATCCCGAGGAATCGCGCTACGAGGTGGCGGTCGATCGCGTCAACACGACCGCCACCGTCTGGCTCGGCGCCACGCTCGGCTGCGCGCAGTGCCACAACCACAAGTACGATCCCTTCACGCAGAAGGACTACTACCGCATGATGGCGTTCTTCCAGAACGTCGACTACGATTCGCAGGTATTCGGCGACGGCACGCGGTACTTCGAGCCCACGATCGACGTGCCCACACCCGAGCAGGAGACGAATAAGAAGACACTTCAGGCCGAGATCGATCGCCTGAACCAGCAACTGAAGATCGAATCCCCGGCGCTCGTGCGTGCGCAGGCCGCATGGGAGCAACAGATGCGGCTCGAACCCGCCAGGGGATGGCAGGTTCTGACGCCGAAGAGCCTCGCGGCCGACGGTGAGGCAATCTTGCGCGCCGAGCCCGATGGCTCAATCCTGGCGTCCGGTCCGAACCCCGGGGAGACGATCTATACCATCGAGGCCATGCCCGGGCTGGCTCGCGTTACTGCGATTCGACTCGAGGCGCTGCCAGACCCCACGCTTCCCAAGGGCGGACCGGGTCGCGATCCATATGGCAACTTCCAGCTGAATGGGTTTGACGTCGAGGCAGGCGGTTCGCGTCAGCAAATCAAGTCGATTCGCGCAGACGATGCCGTTGGCGGGACGAGTGTGGACGCGTTCTTTCCCAAGAGTCTGGCGAGGAATGCGTACGCGCCGCGGGGATGGCGTATCGATGCCAGCCGGGAAGAGAAGCGACTGCCGCGGCAAATTGTTTTCACGCTCGGGCGGCCGTTGGAGGCCCCTGCCGGCCTGCTGAGGATTCGGTTGAAGCACCAGGGCGCGGCCGTCGGGCAGTCGCTTGGCCGCTTCCGGCTGTCCGTGACCGGTGCCAGCGCCCCGCAGCGGGTCGTTGAAATCCCTGCGAGGCTGCGCCCGATTCTCGAGCGGGCGGCGGCTGATCGCACCGAGCAGCAGCGAAAGGATCTGGCGACCTTCTACCGCACCGTCGCGGCGCCGCTGAAGCCGGCGCGCGATCGGGTCGCTGAGCTGCAGAAGGAGCTCAAGGCGCTCGGCATTCCGACCGCGCTCGTGATGCGGGAGCGGGTTGCCTACGAGCGCCCCTCCGCGTTCGTGCGACGCCGCGGCAGCTTCATGGACAAGGGAGATCGGGTCTACGCGAGCGTGCCGGCGGCACTCCATCCGCTGCGCGAGGCCCAGATGCCGAACCGGCTCGGCCTGGCGCATTGGCTCGTAGACGAGGAAAACCCGCTGACCGCACGCGTGGCGGTCAACCGCGCGTGGGAACAATTCTTCGGGCGTGGCATTGTGGAGACGAGCGAGGATTTCGGGACGCAGGGGTCTGCGCCGTCGCATCCGGAGCTGCTCGACTGGCTCGCGACGGAGTTCCTCGACCAGGGATGGCACACGAAGGCGATTCACAAACTGATCGTGACGTCGGCGACGTACCGCCAGTCCTCCGCCGCGCCGCCGGCCCTCGTCGAACGCGATCCCTACAATCGGCTGCTCGCGCGCGGGCCGCGTTTCCGGCTCGAGGCGGAAATGGTGCGCGACGCGGTGCTGACCGCGAGCGGGCTCCTTAGCCGGAAAATCGGCGGCCCGAGCGTCTTCCCGCCGCAGCCGGACGGTATCTGGGATATTCCGTACAGCAGCGAAAAATGGACGCCGAGTGAAGGAGAGGATCGCTATCGTCGCGGGCTCTACGTGTTCATCCGCCGCTCGGCCGCATATCCGAGCTTCATGACGTTCGACGCGACGAGCCGCGAACACACGACCGTCCGGCGCGTGCGCACCAATACGCCGCTGCAGGCGCTGACGACGCTGAATGACGAGGCTTTCTTCGAGGGCGCGAAGGCGCTGGCCGCGCGCGTGCTGCGGGATACGCCTGACACTTCCAAATCGCCGGCGTTCGTTCGCGCCCTTTACGCCTTCCGCCTCGTCGCAACCCGCACGCCGAATCCGGACGAGGTCGAACGAATCGTCGCCTCCTACACGCGGCAGGTCGAACGGTTCCGGAAAGATCCCGATCTGGCGGCGCGCACGATCAAGGGATACGCGGTCGCGGGCATCGACGCCGCTGAACAGGCGGCGTGGACTCTCGTCGCCAACGCGCTCCTGAACCTCGATGAAGCGGTCACAAAGGACTGATGGACCCCAATACGCTTCGCGCCATCACACGCCGCCACTTTTTCAAGCAGTCCGGTTTTGGCATCGGCGGCGTGGCGCTGTCGGCGCTCCTCGACGAGAGGCTCTTTGCGCAGGAGGGTGGGGGCGATCCCTTCGCGGCTCGTGCGCCGCACTTTGCTCCGAAGGCAAAGAACATCATCTATCTCTTCATGGCGGGCGCGCCGACGCAGCTCGATCTGTTCGACAACAAGCCGGCGCTTCAGAAGTACGATGGGCAGGAAATCCCGGCAGAGTTCATTCCGAAG
>JANNHC010000062.1:0-3787 GCA_031404215.1 Acidobacteriota bacterium | reverse complement strand
CGATCTGTTCTCATGGCTGGACGGGCATCCCGCCACGAGGGGGGGAGATCTGCCGCGCGTTCCAGACCTACACGCCCACTGCCGCCGCCCGCGGCATCGTCAGCGCCACGAAGCCGGCGTAGTGCGGCTCGTCCATAATGGCGCTTGACATGAAAACCCATCGTATCGCCCTGTACCCCGGAGACGGCATCGGGCCCGAGGTCACCGACGCCGCAGTCACCGTGCTGGCGGCCGCAGCGAGACATGCCGGGAACGTTCGTGTCGAGTTCGAGCGTTTCGACTGGGGCATGACGCATTTCGATCGTCACGGCCGCGTCGCCCCGGACGATTTTCTGACGACGCTGGGCGGATTCGATGCGATCTTTCTCGGGGCCGTGGGCTGGCCGGCGCGGTTGCCGGATCACGTGACGCTCGCGCCGTTGATCCGGATCCGGCAGGCGTTCGACCTCTACGCGTGCGTGCGCCCTGCGCGCACCTTTGACGGCGTGCCGGGGCCGCTGAGGAGTGGCGCGAAGATCGATCTCGTGGTCGTGCGGGAGAACTCCGAAGGCGAATACGTCGATAACGGCGGGGTGCTGGCGGTCGACACGCCCGGCGAACTCGCGGTGCAGACCGCCGTGCACACGCGTCGCGGTGTCGAACGCATTCTACGATTCGCCTTCGAGCTTGCGCGCACCCGGCGGCGGCGCCTGGCCATGATCACCAAGTCGAACGCGCAGCGGTATGCCTACGTGCTCTGGGATCGAGTGCTCGGTGAGATGGCGCCGCAGTATGCCGATGTATCCATTGAGAAGCTGCACATCGATGCGGCGACGCTCGAGCTCGTGCGGCGGCCGCAGACTTTCGACGTGATTGTCGGCTCCAACCTGTTCGGCGACATCCTCAGCGATCTCACGGGGGCCATTACCGGCAGCCTCGGACTGAATCCTTCGGCGAACCTGAACCCTGAACGCCGCTTTCCATCGCTGTTCGAGCCGGTGCACGGCTCCGCGCCTGATATTGCCGGAAAGGGGGTCGCCAATCCCACGGGCGCCATCCTGAGCGCGGCCATGATGCTCGACTGGCTCGGCGAACGTGACGCGGCGGCGGCCATTCGCGCGGCCGTGGAACGTGCGCTCGGCGCGCGCAATTTGACGCCCGACCTCGGCGGCACGCTGACGACAACCGCAATCACCGCCGCCATCGTGGCGCACCTGGAATGACGGACGACGGCCCGCACGACGCCGTGCGGCGGCGTGGACCTCGGACGGGCGGTCTGCCTGCCGTTGTCTGGCGCGCCGGCATTCCCGTGCTCACCGGCACTCTACTCGCGCTCGGTCCTGTGCCCGACGGGCTGGCGCCGCACGCCTGGCACTACTTCGCCCTGTTTGCGGCCGTCATCCTCGCGCTCGTCACCGAGCCGATACCAGCCGCCGCTGTTGGGCTGATTGGCGTGACGCTTGCCGCCGCCTTCGGCCTGATCTTCACTCCCGCGCAGTTGGCGGATCCCGCGTTCATGTCCCCCGCCGAATCGATGAAGTGGGCGCTCGGGGGTTTCGCCAACGGGACGGTCTGGCTGATCTTCGCAGCCTTTGTGTTCGCCATGGGCTACGAAAAAACCGGTCTGGGCCGGCGCATCGCCCTCGTGCTGGTCAAGCGGCTGGGCGGACGCACGCTCGGGCTCGGCTATGCGATTGCGTTGTCCGATCTGATCCTCGCGCCGTTCACTCCGTCCAATACGGCCCGGAGCGCGGGCGCGATATTCCCGGTGATTGTCAGCATTCCCCCACTGTATGGCTCAGGGCCCGGGGAATCGGCGCGAAAAATCGGCGCCTATCTGATGTGGGTCGCCTTCGCCGCGACGTGCGTGACCAGCTCCATGTTCCTCACGGCGCTTGCCCCCAATCTGCTCGCGGTGGAACTGGTCAGCAGCGTCACCGGAGCGGAGATTACGTGGACCGGCTGGTTCATGGGGTTTGCGCCGATCGGAGGGCCACTGTTTCTGTTGTTACCCTGGCTCGTGTACAAGGTCTATCCGCCGGAGATTCGGGCGAGCGCCGAAGTACCCCGGTGGGCGGGTGGGGAGCTTGCGAAGCTGGGCCGTATCACCGCTCGTGAAATGACTATGGCGGCGCTGGTGATCATCGCCCTCGGCCTGTGGATCGGCGGCGGCAGCGTGATCGATGCCACGGTGGTTGCGCTGGTCGGGATGTCGCTCATGCTGATCTTCGGCGTCGTCTCCTGGGCTGACATCCTCGCCAACGCGGCGGCGTGGAACGTGCTCGTGTGGTTCGCCACGCTCGTCTCGCTCGCAGACGGCCTGCGCAAGGTGGGTGTTGTGGAGTGGATTGGCCGCGGCGCCTCGTCGCTCCTCGCCGGTTATCCGCCCATGTTTGTGATGACGATGCTGGTGGTGCTGTTCTTCGTGCTGCACTACATGTTCGCGAGCCTGACGGCGCATGCGACCGCGCTGCTGCCGGTCATCCTGGCGGCGGGCGTGTCGATACCAGGCATGCCGGTCCGCGTGTTTGTGATGCTGCTGGCGTTCTCGCTCGGCCTCATGGGCGTGCTGACGCCGTATGCCACCGGGCCAGCGCCTGTCTACTTCGCCAGCGGGTACATATCGCGCGGTGACTTCTGGAGGCTCGGCCTGATCTTCGGGGCGATCTTTCTTGGCGCGCTGCTCGTCATTGGTGTGCCATATTTGGCAATCAGGAATCCCTAATCCCTTATCCCTAAACTAATCGTGAATCCCCGGGAGTTGACACGATGGAAACCTGGACGCAGGATCTGTGGTACGCGGTCCGGCTGCTCGTCAAGAAACCGGGCTTCACCACCGTGGCGGTGCTCTCGCTCGCGCTCGGGATCGGGGCCAACACCGCCATCTTCACCGTCATCAACGCCGTCTTCCTTCACCCACTCCAGATCGAAGACCCCTCACGCGTCGTCGAGCTCTTCACGCGCGACACCAGAACGATCAGCGCGCAGGCGAATTTCAGCCTGACGCCCACGTCACTTCCCAATTTCGAGGACTACCGCGATCACAACACGGTCTTCTCGGGCCTGGCCGCGTACTTCGGCACCGGATTGTCCTGGACGAACAAGGGGGAGACGGTCGGGTTGCCGGGAATGCTCGCGAGCGCGAACTACTTCGACGTGCTCGGAGTGAAGGCGTTTCAGGGGCGTACGTTTCTTCCGGACGAAGACCGCAAGCCTGGCGGCAACACCGTCGCGGTGATCAGCCACAGCTTGTGGACGCGCCAGTTCGGCGCGGATCCCACGCTGATCGGAAAAACTCTCACGCTGAACGGACTCGCTTTCACCGTAATTGGCGTCACGCCTCCGAACTTCAAAGGCACGTTCTCTCTCGCCGGGCCCGATCGCGTTTGGGTGCCGATGAGCATGTGGCAGCCATTGACGGCCGGTCAGCTCCGGCAGCTGGCGCCCAATCGGAGATTCCGGTGGCTGAATATTGTCGGCCGGCTTCGCCCGGGCGTCACGCTGCGGCAGGCCGAAGCAGTGATGCAGACGATGGCCGCAGGGCTCGAGCAGCTGTATCCCGCCGAAAACAAGGGACGGACGGTAGCGCTGGCGCTGCAGTCCCACGCGGCGCTGGGCATCAATCAGCGAAGCCAGTTCGTCCTTGCCGGCGGCGTGCTGATGAGCGTGGTCAGCCTCGTGCTGCTCATCGCGTGCGTGAATCTCGCCAACCTCATGCTGGCGCGCGGTGTGTCGCGTTGGCAGGAACTCGCGGTGCGGCTCGCGCTGGGCGCCACGCCCGGGGCACTCGCGCGTGCGGTGGTGTTTG
>JANNHC010000061.1:0-3248 GCA_031404215.1 Acidobacteriota bacterium | reverse complement strand
CGGAGATGAGCCCGAAGCTCCAGGCCAAGCTGCTGCAGGTGCTGCAGGACGGCGAGTTCGCCAGGCTCGGCGGCCGCGAGGACGTGCATGTCGACGTGCGAATCGTGGCCGCGACCAATCGGGATCTCGAGTGTGCGGTCGCCGAGGGACAGTTCCGGGAAGACCTGTATTTCAGGCTGAACGTGGTGTGCATCACGCTGCCGCCCCTTCGCCAGCGGCGGGACGAGATCCCCGTGCTGACCCATCGGTTTCTCGCCTACTACGCCGAGCATTACAACAAGCCGGCGATCGCGCTGGCGCACGACACGCTTCGCCTGTTCGCGGAATACGCGTGGCCGGGTAATGTGCGCGAGCTCGAGAACGTGGTGAAGCGCACGGTGATACTCGGCTCCGACGACTCGATTCGGCGGGACCTCGCGGACGCCATCGCGGGCCGCCACCACCCGACGGGTCCGATTCCAGCCTTGCAGTCGCGGGCCGCATCCCCTGTTTCGGCGTCGCGCGATGTGGCGGCTGCCCCCCTCCTGGTGAGCGCCGTGCCGCCGGTCCCGGTGCCCCTCGTGGCAGGCTCGCTCAAGGACATCGCGCGCCACGCCGCGCGCGAGGCCGAACGGGAACTGATCTACCGCACCTTGCAGCGGACACGCTGGAACCGCCGTGCAGCCGCGGAGATCCTGGGCGTCAGCTACAAGGCGCTGCTGTACAAAATCAAGGAAGCGGAGCTCGACAAAGCGTCGTGATGTCTGCCGATCCCTTCCTCCACGAGGATGACCGCGTGTTGACCCCCGAAGCGTTCGACTTCGTGCTCAGCAACGAGCTCAAGCGGGCCGTCCGGTCCCAGAATTTTCTGACGCTGGTGCACGTCGAGCCGACGATCCGGGGAGTCGCGGGTGGCGTCAATGGCGATCGCGACCAGGCGGTTCGGGAGATCGCGCGCCTGATCAGCCGCGACGTGCGGGAAACCGACCTCCTCGCCCAGACCGAAACCGGCCGTCTCTCCGTCGTCCTCCTCGACGCCGACCTCGAGAATTCACTGGGCGTCATCGATCGCTTGATGTCCCGGCTCGACCACTACACGTTTGCCAGACCGCTTGCCATTCAGATTGGCGCCGCGTGCTGTCCGACGCACGGCGCCGACGTGGACTCCCTTCGCCGCGCCGCGGAGGCACAACCCGTTCATCCGCGCCGCGATGATCGCGGCAACGCTTCGAACGCTCATTAAAGGTGCATGTGATGAAGACTTCGACCATCGTCCCGCTTTCGTGCGTGATTCTGCTGAGCACGGCGGCCCTTGCCGCCGGGCAGACTCAGACGACGCCGCGTCCTGGCGGAACCGTGACGTCGCCGCGCGTGTCGGCGCCGCCGGCGCCGACCTCGGGCAGCGCACCAGCGCCCACGCCGTCGACTCCGTCGCGCCCGCCGGCGTCGGCCACGAGCGCCGACTACCGGATTGTCGCCGGCGACAAGCTGCGCATCGAGGTCTACAAGGACGCCCAGCTCTCGCAGTCGCTGCAGGTGCGCCCGGACGGCAAGATCACGCTGCCGCTCATCGGGGACGTCCCGGCGGAAGGACGCACGTCGGCCGAGCTTCGCGACACGCTCATCGGGTCGCTCAAGGAATACAACAGCAACCCGGTCGTCACCGTCATCGTCGTGGAGACGGTTCCCCCGGTGTTCTACGTGATGGGCGAAGTCAACGCCCCTGGCACGCTGGCGCTCAAGGGGCAGATTTCCGCGGTCCAGGCGCTCGCGATGGCGGGCGGTTTCAAGGACTTCGCGAAGAAGAAGGACATCATCATCCAGCGCAAGGGGCCGGCGGGCATGACGACCGTTCCGTTCAACTACAACGATGCGATCAAGGGCAAGGGCCCGATGGTGTACGTGCAGCCCGGCGACACGATCATCGTGCCGTAGGCCTGTCGAAGGACGAAGAGGCACGTGATGACAAAGCACATGCGGCACACGCTGACGGCGGCGCTCCTGGTGATCGGCACGGGGGCGCACGCCCGCGCGCAGGCGACGTCCGAGGTTCAGTCCTGGCGAACGCCCGGATGGAGTGTGACGCCGGGCGTCACCTTCGGCGCCGTGTTTGATTCGAACGTCGCGCTCGCGTCGGCGCCGGCGGACACGCAAGAGACCCGGTCGGATCGGCTCCTGCTCGCCCAGCCGTTCGGCCATCTCGAGTTCTACTCGCCCCGGACCGAATTCTCGACGGGGTACCAGGGCTATCTGCGGCGGTACATGGACGTCAATCAGCTGAACGGTTTCGATCAGCGTGTCTACGCGTCGGTGCGCCGGCTCGTCAGCCGCCGCCTCACCGTATCCGCGAGGAACAGCTACGCGGATGTGCCGACCACCGACGAAGTCGAAGTGAACGGGGTGCCGTTCTCACGGACGGGATCGCGCATGAACGCGGCGTCGGCGGGCCTCGACGCCCGGCTGACGAAGTACACCGACCTGTCGGTCCGCTACGAGCACACCTGGGTGAAGTTCGACCGGACGGACACCTTCCTCACCGGAGGCCGGGTCAACGGCGCGCGCGCGGAGCTCAGTCGTCATCTCGACGATCATCTGTCGGCCGGCGCCGAGTACGGGATCCGGTTTGCGGACCTGAACGAGGGGACGCACCAGCTCACGTTCCAGGACGCCGGGGCGACGCTTCACTACGCCCTCGGAAGCGGCACGAGGTTTTCGCTGGCCGGTGGACTCTCCCATCTTCAGGATCGCTCGCTCGGCGAGACGCGCACCGGGCCCTACGTGCGAACGGGCCTCACGCACGATGCCCGCCGTGCGACGGTCGGCGCCACCTATGAGCGGATGTTCGTGCCGTCCTTCGGCTTCGGCCCATCTCGTAGCAGTGGCCGGTGAGGCAGAGCGCGCCCCGCTGCCGGGCCGTGGCCATCAGCTCGCGCGCCAGGCGCGTCTTGCCGACACCCGGCTCACCACCGAGCAGCACCAAGCCGCCCTGGCCGGTGAGCATCTGGTCGAGCAGTCGCGTCAGTTCGGCGGACTCGGTGTCGCGTCCCACGAAGGGCGTGCGTTCGGCCGGGGCGGCGGGCGCCGTCGTGGTCGTGCGTGACGTCGACCACGCGTTGGCGCGCAGCGCCTCGAGGTCGTCGAGCAGTGCCGCCGTGGTCTGATGGCGCTCGGCGCAGGCCTTCGAGAGCAGCCGGTGGATGACGGCGTCGAAGCCCGCGGGCTCGTCGAGGTCGCGCGATCCTGGGGTGGGCGGGTCACGCAGGATCGCC
>JANNHC010000060.1:0-6997 GCA_031404215.1 Acidobacteriota bacterium | reverse complement strand
GCACGCGCCAGCGCGGGGCGGCGGACGGTCCGATCCAACCGAATCGCCGCGCGTCATCTTCAGTGATCGGCCTCGGGCCGACCGCGCTGAGATCGCCGCGCAGGATGTTCAGGAACTGCGGCAGTTCGTCCAGGCCGGTGGCGCGCAGGGTCCGGCCGACCCGAGTGACACGGCCGTCGCGCATCGAGCGGAACTTCACGATCTCAAACGTCCGGCGCCCGCGGCCCAGCCGCGCCTGACGGAACAACACCGGCCCCCCATCGTCGAGAAGGATAGCGGCCGCGACCGACACCATGACCGGTCCGAAAAACAGGAGGCCGCCAACAGCCCCGCAGACGTCGAAGACACGCTTCGTGAGCGTCACTGCTTTACATTATCAAGTTATACTTTACAATGCAAAGTATGAGACGATCCCGCCCGTTACGCGTGAAGTTCATCTTGCCTGCCCTCACCGAAGCGACGAGCCCCTACTGGCGGCCCATCAAGTACTCGCTATTTCCGCCCCTCGGGCTGGCGACGCTCGCCGCATATCTGCGCGCCGACGACGAGGCCGTCATCGTCGACGAGCACGTGGAGAGGTTGGTGTCGGACGACACACCGGACCTCGTGGTGATTCAGATCTACATTACCAACGCGTACCGGGCGTATCGCATCGCCGACAGTTATCGCGCGCGCGGTATATTCGTCGCGCTCGGCGGACTTCACGTGACGTCTCTGCCAGCGGAGGCGGCGCCGCATGCCGACGCAATCTTTCTCGGGCCTGGCGAACAGACGTTCCCGCTCTTTCTCGACCACTTCCGCGCGGGGGAAACGCGGCCGGTGTACCAATCGACGGCGGGACGGTCGATCGAGGACGTCCCTCCGGTGCGACGCGATCTCATCAGACGCAGACACTACCTCGTGCCGAATTCGATCGTCGTGACGCGCGGCTGTCCGCAGCATTGCGACTTCTGCTACAAAGACGCGTTCTTCGCGGGAGGCCGATCGTTCTACACGCAGCGCGTCGACGCGGCGCTTGCCGAGATCTCCCGGCTGCCTGGGCGACACCTGTACTTCCTCGACGATCACCTACTGGGCGACCAGCGCTTCGCGCGCAGCCTGTTCGACGGCATGAAGGGGATGAATCGCCTGTTCCAGGGAGCCGCGACGGTCGATTCCATCCTCCGCGGCGATCTCATCGAGCGCGCGGCCGAGGCCGGGCTGCGCAGCCTGTTCGTCGGATTCGAGACGCTGACGCCGGACAATCTGAGACGCAGCCAGAAACGCCAGAACCTCGGACGGGACTATTCCGCGGTCACCGCCCGTCTGCACAGCCTCGGCATCATGGTCAACGGGAGCTTCGTCTTCGGGATGGATGACGACACCGAGGACGTGTTTCGACGAACGGTCGACTGGGCGATCGAGAACGGCATCACGACGGCGACCTTCCATATTCAGACGCCATATCCCGGCACCGGTCTGCATGCGCGTCTCGCACGCGAGAACCGGCTGACGACGAACAACTGGGATTTGTACGACACGCGGCACGTCGTATTCCGGCCGGCGCGCATCGGCGCCATCGCGCTGAAGGACGGCTATGACTGGGCGTATCAAGAGTTCTATCGATGGTCATCGATCGCCGCGGCGTCGTTCACGCACGGCACGCTCAAGCACCAGGCGAAGCATTTCGCGTACGCGGCCGGGTGGAAGAAGTTAGAGGGCCTCTGGAACGCCGTGATCAGGGCGAGACAACTCCAAGTGATGACGCCGCTGCTCGAAGCGGTGCTTTCAAAACTCTCTGGACACGAACCGCATCCGCGGGCCGAAGTTGATTCGAACCCTCCCCAACTTCGGCGGGTCGTGGAGCGGTAAATTCCTGGAGACGCCTTCGGCAGTCCTGCGCTCGAGGGTCATTCCTGAGGGTGCGCGACACCACTCATGCTACCGTCCACGTCGGCCAACGCCGATCCTGTACTCGCCGATGGTGGCCCGGCATGAAGCGTGAGAGTGAAGCATGAGCGCGCAGCGTTGCGACGATTTGCGCCTGACCGGTTCCGGCGGCGCGAACCGGGTCATGGAGGCGGAGTTCAAGCGTCTGGTCATGCGCTCGCCGTTCGACGTGCGCGTCGAGAAGCCGAAGCGGGAGGGTGAAGCGACCCTGCTCTATCCTTTCGACGCGCGTGTCGCATGGGTCGCGGCGTGCCATCACCGCACCGCGTCCAGGATCTCCTGGGATCTTGCCTCGAGCGCTGCGGTGCGGCTCGAGCCCCTCTTCGACGACCTCCTGCCCGCGCTCTCGTCCGACGACAGGCTCCCTGGCGGCACGCACCTGCGGTTCTCGGTTGAACTCGGTCCCTCGTCCGACTTCGAGGCTTCGCCGCTCCAACTCCGCGGCGTCGTCAAGAACGCGGTCGTCGAGGCGATGGCGTCACGAGGCGTCGTGTCCGAAGTCGATGCCGGCTCGCCTGACGTCGTGTTCGTCGTGCGCCGCGCAGGCACGCCGGAAGCCCGGCGTACGGTGGTGGGCATCGACATCGGCGGCGGCGCGCGACACCGCCGTGGCGCGCGCGTGGCCGCGGGGCCTGCGCCGCTGCGCGAGACCATGGCGGCGCAGCTGATCCTGTTGTCACGCTGGGACGCGCGTACTGAGCCCCTGGTCGACCCCATGGCTGGAAGCGCCACCATTCCGATCGAGGCGGCCGGCCTCGCGGTGGGCGCCGCCATTCGTCGGCCGTCGGATCTCCCGCTGCGACATCTCGCCGCGTTCAAGGATCTCCCGCACGAAGCGCCCGATCTGTTCCCCGGAACCGTGCCGCAGATCGGCGCGCTCGACGTCGATCTCGAGTGCATTCCCGCGATGGTCGGCAACCTTCGCGCCGCCGGCCTGACCGGGGCCGCGTACGAGAGCTCAATCGTCATTGCGCAACAGGACGTTCGAGAGCTGACGCCGGAGTACCTCGAGCGCTTGCTGCCCGCCGCGCGCGACATGAAACCGGGCGTCTTCTGCTTCAACCCGCCATATGGGGTGCGCATCGGCGCTGAGCACGGCGAAGAGCCACTGCTCGCGCTCTACTCCGACATGGGCCGCGCGCTTGCGCGCTTCAGCGGCTGGCGCGCGGCCTGTTTCGTGGCGAACCCGAAGTTCGTGGAAGCCTTCGGTCACGCGCCGGTGATGACGAAACCCGCGAGCAACGCCGACCTCCGCGGTGCCTTTCTCATGTTTCAGCTGTGAGCCGTCTCTTCTGGAGCGATGCACGGTGGTCCCGCTGGGCACGTTCACATTCACCGAAAATTCAATAGCAGGGCGGGGCGGGCGATGCGCGAACGTCCTCGCGGACTTCGCGGGAGCTGCCGTCACGCAGGTGGTTTGAGGCTCAGACTTTAGTCGCGCCGCTCCTGACCTCGCTGTCGCAGCCCTTTCTGCACGCTCCCCTTAATCATCCAGAATCAGCGCTTTACACCTGCCCTGCCGTATGGCTGAGCTGTTGCACACCTGAGCCCGCCCGGTCCATCACCGCGCAAGGAGACTCACCAGTGAGAGCACGACGGATTTCCACGCTGTGCGCCGTAACCGCGTTCGCGCTGTTGACGGCCCCGCCCCTCAGGCCGGTGGCCGCGCAGTCGGACCCTCCCCCGACGGTCGTTCAAAACTCGCCGACGCCGGGTGCGGTCAACGTGAGCACACGCACGACGGTACGGGCATCGTTCAGCGAGCCCGTTCAGCCCGGGTCGATCGTGTTCGAGCTGCGGAATCCTGCGAACGTGCTCATGCCCGCGGCGCTCGCCTACGATGACGCGGCGTCGACGGCAATCCTGACACCGGATTCGGAATTGACCGGCAACACCATCTTTACGGCAACCGTCGTCTCGGCACGCGACCTCGCGGGGAACCCGCTGGCGGCCCCGGTGACCTGGTCGTTCAGGACCGCCACGCCGCAGTTCGTCGAAAAGGTCGTCTTCACGGGCCTGACCAATCCGACGGTTCTCGAGTTCTCGCCAGACGGCCGAGTCTTTGTCGGGGAAAAGAGCGGTGTGATCAAGGTCTTCAGCAGCCTCACGGACACGACGCCGACGGTGTTCGCGGACCTGCGCACCAATGTCTACAACAACTGGGACCGCGGGATGCTCGGTCTGGCCTTGCATCCACAGTTCCCGTCGGTTCCGTTTGTGTACGTGCTCTACGCCTACGACGCCGACATCGGTGGGGTGGCGCCCAAGTGGGGCACGCCGGGCGGGACGTCGGATCCGTGCCCCACTCCTCCGGGACCAACGGCCGATGGCTGCGTGGTCAGCGGCCGGCTTTCGAGGCTCGAGGCGTCGGGCGACGCGATGGTCGGCCCGGAAGTCGTGTTGATCGAGAACTGGTTCCAGCAGTATCCGAGCCATTCGCTGGGCAGTCTCGCGTTCGGCGCGGACGGCGCGCTCTACGCGACCGGCGGCGACGGCGCCAGCTTCAATTTCGTGGACTACGGGCAGGACGGAAGCCCGGTCAACCCTGGAGGCGATCCGCCCGTTCCCGTCGGAAGCGCCCAGACGCCGCCCACCGCGGAAGGGGGCGCCCTGCGTAGTCAGGATCTGCGCACGAGCGCCGATCCAACCACGCTCGACGGAGCGCTGCTGCGAGTCGACCCGCTCACCGGCGCCGCACTACCCGACAACCCGCTCATCACACATCCGGACGCCAACGCTCGACGCATCGTCGCCTACGGTCTGCGGAATCCGTTCCGCATGACGATCAGGCCGGGCACCAACGAGGTGTATGTCGGCGACGTCGGCTGGAACACGTGGGAGGAGATCAACTTCGTTGCGAACCCTGCCGGCACCACCGTGGAGAACTTCGGCTGGCCCTGCTACGAGGGGAACAACCGTCAAAGCGGCTACGACAGCGCAAACCTGAACCTCTGCGAGAACCTCTACATCGAAGTCGGCACAACCGCGATTCCGCTCTACACCTACAACCACAGCTCGACGGTCGTCACCGGCGAAAGTTGCCCGACCGGCAGCTCGTCGATCTCTGGCCTTGCGTTCTACGGCGGCAGCAACTATCCGCCCTCGTACGACGGCGCGCTGTTCTTTTCCGACTACTCGCGTGACTGCATCTGGGTCATGTTCAAGGGGGCGAATGGCCTGCCGAACCCCGCGACCCGGCTGACATTCAAGGCCGCGGCCGCAAATCCGGTCGACCTCAAGCTCGGCCCGGATGGCAACATCTATTATGTCGACTTCACCGGCAGCATCCGGCGCTTCGAGTACGTCCCCGGCAACCACGCCCCGATTGCGGTGGCGAGCGCGGCGCCGACCAACGGTGATGCGCCGCTCAGCGTCATGTTCGACGGGGGCGGATCGAGCGATCCGGACGCCGGCGATGCGCTGACGTATGCGTGGGACTTCGGCGGCGACGGAGTGACGGACGCGACGACCGCGACCGCGGCGCACACGTACTCCGATCAGGGATCGTACTCCGCACGTCTCACCGTCACAGACGGCGGAGGACTCGCGGGCACGACCCTTGTCTCCATTACCGTGGGCAGTTCCGGGCCGGTCGCGGTGATTCAGTCTCCCGCGACGGGAACAACCTATCGCGTGGGAGATACCATCGGGTTTTCAGGGTCAGCGACGGATCCCTAGGATGGGACGTTGCCTGACTCCTCGCTGAACTGGTCGCTCATCATGCACCACTGCTCGCTCAGCGGTTCCTGCCATGAGCACCCGCTGCAGGACTTTGCCGGCGTCGCGTCTGGATCGTTCGTGGCGCCCGACCACGAGTACCCCTCGTACCTCGAGCTCCGCATGGCGGCCGCGGATTCGAGCGGCCTGCAGGACATCCACGCTCGCATCCTGGACCCGCAGACGGTCGTCCTCGGCTTCCAGACGGCGCCGTCCGGGCTGCAGCTCGCCGTCGGCAGCACGACGATGACGGCCCCGTTCAGTCGAACCGTGATCATCGGCTCGGGTAACTCCGTGAGCGCTCCCTCACCGCAGACGCTTGGGGCCGCAACATATCAATTCCAGAAATGGTCGAGCGGCGGCGCCCAGAGCCATAACATCACGGCCGGCGCCACGCCGGTCACCTATCTGGCCACTTACGTCGGCCCGCCAGGGACTCCCGCGGGCCTGACGGCCACGACCATGTCGTCCACGCGCATTACGCTCGCCTGGGCCGACGCTGCAATCGAAACAGGATACCGGGTCGAACGAACCTTGACCGGCAGCGGGGCGTTCTCGGCGGTCGCATCGCTGCCGGCGAACGCGACGACGTTTGGCGACACCGGCCTGGCGCCCGGAACGTCGTATGGCTACCGGGTTGTCGCGTTCAACGCTCCGGGGGACTCCGCACCCTCGAACACCGCGACCGCGACGACACTGCCGTCGGTCATCCGGATCAACTTCCAGCCGGCATCAGCACCCGTTCCGGCGGGGTACCTGGTCGATTCGGGCGCGGCGTTCGGAAGCCGGGGCAACGGTTTCAGCTATGGGTGGAACACAACCAATAACGACACGCGGGACCGCAACTCGTCGCGTTCGCCGGACCAGAGGTACGACACCTTGAACCACATGCAGAAAGGCGGCAGCGCGTCGTGGCAACTGGCCGTGCCCAACGGTACCTACGCCGTCAGGATCGTCGCAGGCGACGCGCAGCACGTTGACAGCACGATTCGCATCAACGTGGAAGGCCTGCTGGCGATCAACGGCAAGCCGACAACCTCCGCGCGCTGGATTGATCGAACGGTGATGGTCACCGTGTCGGACGGGCAGCTCTCAATCACCAATGCGACCGGAGCGGTGAACAACAAGATCTGCTTCGTTGACATCATGACGCCCTGACGAAGTTGAGGAGCTTTAGAAGATTCACCAACTCTGGCTGAGCGTGACGCTTCTGGTGAGTGCGGCCTCGCGGTCATCAGACTGTTGAGTCAATTGGCCGGAGGATTAAAAAACCGGCAGCTCCACGAATGGGACTGCCGGTCTGGCGGTCGCCGACCACGCCTGGCCGGGACGAATCGACGCCCCGCCAGGC
>JANNHC010000059.1:0-2430 GCA_031404215.1 Acidobacteriota bacterium | reverse complement strand
GGAGTTCGTTGCGCCACGACCGACGAGCACCGTGCCGACGCCGGGCCGGTCCACGAGCCGTCCCTCGAGCGGGGGCGAACTCCACTCCGTGGGGTCGTACTGCTTGACGTCGTACATCATGTAGATGGCGAGCCATGTGGGCGCGCCGGCATCGAGCGTCGCAAAGACGCCACTCTTCCCGGCAGTCGGCACGACCTCGACGTGCTGGAAGCCGGCGTCGCGCGCCAGCTTCGCCATGTGCTCGGGTCCCTGCGGGTAGTTGCGGTTCTCGGCGGCGATCGAGGGGAGGGCGATCCACTCGCGCAGCATCGCGAGTGTGGCGTCGTGCTGGGTGGCGACCTGGGCGAGGACGGCCGCGCGGTCATCCTGCCGAAAGAAGGGCGGGACGGAGACGTTGCCGAAGGCAAGGACCGCGGCGCCGGCTGCGGCGGTGTGAAGAAACTCGCGGCGGGTAGGGTCCGAAGTGCAGGAAGGTACGCCGTTCGAATCCGTCGAAGTCACAGAAGTCTCCGTCGTGGGTGTGCGCGCCGCACTACGTGGCGCACAGTCGTGTCGGGCTGAAAGTGCGGCGGCGCGGGTTGGGGCGCCAGCCCGCGCCGAGCGCCAACCGAGGATTCTGACGCCGCGCATCCGAGGCTCGACGCCATCAGGAATGATCCGCGCGATGCGCCGCTCGTCAGGTGAGTCGGGTTGGCGGACGACTGAGCATGGGCACTGGTGGCGGAATACCCACTCGAGCATCTTTTCACAGTTCGTCCTGCGCTCGTCCTCCCGTATCAGGCTGAATGGATCTTCGAGAGCGTGTCCAGGAATCCCTGAGTGGCACGCACACCATCGAGCGCGAGCTCGGCGGCGGTGGGATGTCCCGGGTGTTCGTCGCGAACGAGCACCGGCTCGGCCGCAGGGTCGTCGTCAAGATCCTCGCGCCGGAGTTGGCCGCCGCGATCTCCGCGGATCGATTCGAGCGCGAAATTCGCCTGGCGGCGTCGCTCCAGCAGGCCAACATCCTGCCTGTTATTGCCGCGGGTGAGGTGGACGGCCTCCCCTTCTATACGATGCCATACGTGGATGGCGAAAGCCTCCGCGCGCGGCTCGCGAGCGGACGCGTGCCGCTCGCCCAGGCGGTCGAGATCCTGCGCGACGTGGGCAAGGCGCTCGCGTACGCGCACGAGCGGGGCGTGGTCCACCGCGACATCAAGCCCGACAACATCCTCCTATCGGGTCGGACGGCCGTCGTCGCGGACTTCGGCATCGCCAAGGCGATCGCCGCCGCGCAGGAGCGTCCCGCCGGCGCGACGCTCACGCAGATCGGCACGTCCATCGGTACGCCGGCGTACATGGCGCCCGAACAGGCAGCGGGCGATCCGGACACCGACCATCGCGCCGATGTCTACTCCTTCGGTTGCATGGCGTATGAGCTGATCGCCGGTCACCCTCCGTTCCACGGATTGCCGCCGCACAAGCTGCTCGCCGCGCACATGGGAGAAGCGCCGCGGCCCATCCAGGAAGTGCGCCCGGAATGCCCGGCAGCGCTCGCGCGCCTGGTGATGCAGTGCCTCGCGAAGGACCCGGCCGAGCGGCCGGCGAACGCGGACGACCTGCTCACCCAGCTGGACGCGACGACGTCGCAGGCGGGGGCCGCGGTGCCGACGTTCTCGGCGGGCAGCGGACTTTTCCTCAAGGCGATGGGCCTCTATGCGGCGGCGTTCATCGGCGTCGCGATTATCGCGCGATTGCTCGTGGACACACAGGGCCTGCCCGAGTGGGTCTTCGCCGGCGCGCTCATCGTCATGGCGCTCGGCTTCCCGGTGATCCTCTTCACCGCGTACACGCAGTACGTGGCGCGCACGCTCGCCCATGCGACTCCCACGCTCACTCCCCACGGGTCCGTGGTGCGCGCCGGCCCGCAGGGTACGCTGGCGCACCTCGCCGTGAAGGCCGGCCCGCATGTGACATGGAGCCGAGCAGCTCGTGGCGGCGTCGCTGCAATCTCCGCTTTCGCCCTGCTCGTGGCCGGCTTCCTCGTGCTGCGCGTGCTGGGCATCGGGCCTTCCGGTTCCCTGCTGGCCTCCGGCAAGCTCACGGCCCAGGACCGCGTCCTCGTGGCCGCGTTCGATGCTGCGAGCAAGGATTCGGCGCTCGGCGAAGTGCTCTCGGAGGCCGTGAAGACCAACCTCTCGCAGTCGCGCGCCGTGAACGTCGTGTCCACGAGCAGCCTGGTGGCCGCGCTCCAGCGCATGCAGCGCAAGGCAACCACGCGGCTGGACCTCGCGCTCGCGCGCGCGAGATCGCGGTGCGTGAAGGGATCAAGGCGGTGGTCAGCGGTACAGTAACATCCGTCGGTGAAGGGTTCATCATCACCACGCGCCTCGTGAGCGCGGAGTCCGGCGACGAGTTGGCGGTGTATCGCGAATCGGCGTCGAATGCGGC
>JANNHC010000058.1:0-11812 GCA_031404215.1 Acidobacteriota bacterium | reverse complement strand
GACGCATTTTACGCGCTTCTAATGTCTCCGTTGACGCCGTCCGGGTAGAACCCGCCGCTGGTCGTGCCCCCGCCGTACGCCACCTTCAACACCTCGCCCGCGGTCCTGATGGTGCTCAACCCGTTGCCGTCGACCTGGAAGAGGCGGCCGGCCGGAGAGCCCAGCGGCGGCACGTCCTTGTTGTCGTTCTGAGGGACCGCCGTGTTGGCGACCGCAATGAGGTAGCGGAACACTCCGGCGTGCTGCCCTTCGGTCAGGGCAATACGTGCCGCCGCCTCGAGGATCGCCGAGCTCTTGATCAACTTGGCGGCGCCGCCGTAGGCGCTCACGCCGAGGTCTTCGAAGGCGCGTGCCAGAATCAGGAACTCCGACTGTGACCGGAAACCGATAGTGAGCGCCTCGAGGTTGATTGCGGGTTTGGCAACCGCGGCCGATCCAAGCGCCACTCGAAGAAACCTCACGTGATTCTGCTCGTCCACGGCCACGTGATTCGCCACCGTCATGGTGTTCGTATCCAGCGAGACCTTCGCACCCCCCGTGGTGGCTCCCGAACGGCCGCGCCCAGTGATGCCGATCCCGAGATCGGCGATCCGTTGTCCAGTTGTCGCGACCGTGTAGAACTCCGCCTCGAGATACTCCAGGTTGAGCGCGAAGTTCAGGATGGCCTCGTCGGTCACGCTCTGCGCGAACACCTGCGCCGCGCCAGAGGTCGCGAATGCGCCGGCTGCCATCAGGCTTCCGACCATCGTCCGTTTCGCAAACGCGCGCCGGCTGACGGGGTTGTTGACGAGGTCTTTCAGGGCTTCGCTCTTCGTTTCCGAGTTCGTCGTTGACATTCCAGTTCCTCCAAGCCAGTGAATAAAATGTGCTCTGCCAGTGGATACGAACGAACCCGTACGTTCGGATTGCGGGCGTGAAACACACGACACAGCTGACACCTCAGCCGACATCGTCTACCTCAGGAATAATCGGCGAGAGGCTCCGGTCGAGACGTCAACCAGTTCCGCAGCCTCCGTGCCGATGCGCGCGACGCGATATCGGAGACCCAGCATCTCGCCCTCCTGAAGGATCCAGAGCTCGCGGTTCGGCCCGCCCATGATTGCCGTGCGGACACGGTGTCCTTCGCGCAGGTCTTCGCCGACGCCGAGGAGATCGAGCTGCGGTTCGGGATCTTGCTGAACCGGCGACCGTAAGTTCTGCGGCGGGCGCTCAGCCTTCGACGTCGATGGTGACGCGGCTGATACAGGCACAGCGAAGGCGAAGGGATCACGCCGCGCGCCGGCGAGCCGCGGCGCCGCGTCGAGCCGTCTCCTCAGCCGCTCCGTCTCATCGCGAATCTGACCATCCAGAGGATGTGAACCAACCCCGGCCTCCACCGTCGCCGGCCCTCGCGCCGATACATTCCTCGGAGCCGGTTCCGCAAACAGCCAGGCGGCGCCGGCAGTCATGGCGGCGAGAAGCGCGATCGTTCTGCTGTTGACTCGCATGAAGACTCGCTCGACAGGCCGCGGACGACTCCGCCCGCGGCCGGCGTCGTTACTTGGCGGTGGTACTTGTCAGGAACGCGATCATGTCCGCGCGCTCGGCAGCCGTGCCGAGGTAGAACGGATGCGGCGCCGTCGACCCGCGGCGCGGATCGAGCAGCGCGTCGAGGCTCGGCACCGAGTTGTCGTGAAGGAATACAGGTTTCCTGGCCAGATCGAGCAGCAGCGGCAGCGCAATGCCGCGCGCGAGCCCGCGCAGACTCGCGTTGACGATGACCATCTTGTCGTCGAATATGCTGTCCACCGTGTTCTGCACCGGGTTGAGCGGCGGCTCGCGTTGCGCCAGGACGACCGGTTTGTCGCCCGGGAAGATCGTCTTCATCGGCACGATCATCGGCGACACCATTCGGCCCTGATCGACATTGTGGCAGGCAGTGCAGGCGGCTCGGAACGCGTCCTTTCCGCGTGTCGCGGCATTCTCGTCAACGGTCGCGCCGGGTGGCGCCGCCAGGCTGTTGAAATATGCGTTCATGTCGAGGAGCTTCTTGTTGTCGACGCGCACGCCGAGTGGCGTGGCTTCGGCCCCCGGTTTGCCCGTCGTAGCGGTCTTGACGAACGGGTAGCCCTTCACTCCGGTGGCCGCCAGAACCTTCACGTAGTCATCGACGATCTCGTCTCCCGCTGGACCGCCCAGGGTGTGCATGAACGCCCGGCCGCCGGCCGTCGTCAGGTCGGTCAGGTCGAAGAGGGCGGTATAGACGAGGTTTGAGAAGTTATCGAGCTTGCTGATCGCGCCTTCGCTGCCCCACGGGGCGGCCAGATCGGCACGAAACATCGGGGTGATGTGCATCGGGGCTCCGGTTCCATCCGGTTGATCGTCGAACATGCCGATCGGATAGAACGCAGGGTTGCTGAAGTACGCGTCGATCTCCTGCTCTGTGGAGGTCTCGGTCAGACCCTTCGGCGCCCGTCCGATGGTCTTTCCGCCGTTGGCTGTGAGCGCGAGCTGCGCCAGCGGATAGAAGGCGCGCGTGTTCGCGGCCGTCGCAAGGGTTGCGCCGACGTTCAGGAAGTGGGGCGTCGGACCGTCGATCTCTTTGCCTATGCTTCCGCCAGTGGCGAGCTTGAATACGGAGCCATCCGTGATCGCGTGACAGAACGCACAGCTGACGCCGACCTTGTCCCCCGACAGGATGTCGATGCGTCCGTCGCCGTTCGAATCCTTGGCGACCACCCCGATCACCGCATTGGCGTTGACCAGGGCCACGGTCGTTGCCACGTCGTTGAGCTTGGGCGCTTGCGCCGGCGAGTGGTCGGTCTTGAGCTCCGCGGCCAGTGCCCGCTTGGTCGCATCGTCAAGCGCATCAATGTTGACGTTGTATCCAGCCTTGAGCGCGTCCATCGGAGTGAACTTTGCCGCCAGCATTCCGGCAGGAAGCCGAGCCGCATCGGTCCAGAAACCTTCATTACCGAAAGTTTCCATGCGGAACACCGTCTTGCCGGCATCGCCGTCCCCCGTTTCGTGCTTGTTTGGATTCTCCTTCGGCATAGCGGGACCGGCGGACGAGGCCTGAGCCGCCATCGCGGCTGAGCTGCCAGATGACGCGGCTGAGTGTGTGACGGGAGTGGAATAGAGCACGGCACAGGTGGCAATCCATGCGCCGGTCATGACCACACGCGGGCAGAAGATAGGCATCTATATTCCTTTTGTGGGGCGCGGGAAGTCTCGCTCGGCCTCACCAAATGAATACGCCGTAGCCCACTCGGCCGGATTTCCAGATGCTCGAGGCGCGGATCGTGAATACAATCTCAGGCGACCGGGAGGACGCTCACGATGCTGCAGACACCTGCCACACTCGATGATGTCGTGATCACGCACGAGCTCAGCCTGCGTCCGGTCGGGTTCCGCTCGCTCGAAGCGGAGAACGAAGCGTTCGCGCGCATTGCGCGCGTATTCGCGAGATCACCGGCCGGCTTGCTGCACGGTCTCACGGATGCGGCCGTGGCCCTGTGCCGCGCCGGCACCTGCGGCGTCAGTTTCCTCGAGCCGGAGACGGACGGCGACGGCGTGTTCCGCTGGGTCGCCCTGTCCGGAGCGCTTCAGGCCTACGAAGGCGGCTCGACCCCGGCGCATTTCAGCCCGTGCGGAGTGTGCCTCGAGCATGACGCTCCCCAGCTGTTCAAGTATCCAGGACGGTACTTCACCTCGCTCCGTGACGCGTCACCCTCAATCGTCGAGGGTCTCGTCCTGCCCTTCAGGGGGAGACACGAAACCCTGGGCACGCTCTGGATCGTGTCGCACGACGAGTCCACGCATTTCACGCAGTCCGACGTCACTATCATGTCGGCGCTCGCCGATTTCACCGCGGCGGCACTCGACGTCCTGGAAGACGAGCGGCGCACCCGGGTCCTGATGGAACAGGAACGGGAGGCGCGACAAGAAGCCGACGCGGCGAATCGCTTGAAGGACGAGTTTCTGGCCACGGTCTCGCACGAACTGCGCACACCCCTCAACGCCGTGCTTGGGTGGTCGGAACTCCTCGCCGCCGGAGATCTCGATCCGCGCGATGCGCACAATGCGGCGACCGGCATCCACAACAACGCGTTGCGACAAGCCCGCCTGGTCGATGATCTGATCGACGCGTCGCGCATGGCCACGGGCGCCCTCGAGATGAGGCTCCTGCCTTTCGATGTGCATGCGCTGGCCATGTCCACCCTCGATGGGATGCGATCCCGCGCGGCGATTGCGGGGCTGCGGGTTCAGACGACGGTTGGTGCCGGCGATGCGCGCATCAGGGGCGACGACGGCCGCTGGCAGCAGGCGCTTGCGAACGTGATCGAGAATGCGATCAAGTTCACACCTCACGGCGGGCTAATCGGGGTGGACTTGTCGGTGGACGACACGCACGTGCGGATCGTGATTACCGACACGGGTATTGGAATCGCGAAGGAGTTTCTCCCGCACGTGTTCGATCGCTTTTCGCAGTCCGACACCTCTGCCCGACGGCGCTACGGCGGCCTGGGCCTCGGGTTGACCATCGCGCACCAGATTGTCACGCAGCACGGCGGCACGATCGCCGTGCACAGCGACGGCGCCGGTCGCGGCACGACCTTCACGATTACGCAGCCTCGGGCCGCTGCCGATTCACAGCGGAGAGATGCCCCGGTTTTGGTTCGGATCGCCGAGGCCCTCCCGAGGCTCGACGACATCCGGGTGCTCGTGGTGGACGACGACCAGGACGCGCGAGAAGTGATTACGTTGATGCTGGTTCGTCAGGGTGCGAAGGTGCGGACAGCCGCGACCGTGGATGAGGCGGTCGAAATTCTGAGCGCCGATGCGTTCGACGTCATGCTGGGCGATATCGCGATGCCGTCGGAGGACGGATATTCGCTGATCGGGCGCGTGCGCGGTGGCGAAGGGGGCCACCGAGGGGTGGCGGCCGCGGCGTTGACGGCGCGCGCAAGCAGCGCGGATCAGGCAAAAAGCCTGGCGAAAGGCTTCGACCTTCACCTCTGCAAGCCGATCAGCGCGAATGCTCTCGTCTGGTCAGTGGCGGCGCTCGCAGGGCGGCGGGAGGGAATAGCCGAGCGTCGGCGCATGCAGAAATTCGGTTAGAGCAGGCGGCAACAAACTTGCAAACGCGTTCAGCGCTTTGAACGATGCTGCTCGTGCCTCGGCGCTCGACGTTTGTATCGATGCGCACTTAATCCGCAACATTGTCAACGGTGATAAGGCCTCCCTGGACGAGTTGCACCGCCGCTACGCACCGGCTGTTTTTGCCCGAGCCTATCGAGTGTGTCGCGACGAGTCGCTGGCCGACGAATCGACGCAGGATGTGTTCGTTCAAGCGTGGCGCGGTGCATCGACTTACGACGCCACCCGAGGCTCGGTCCGGTCTTGGCTGCTCGTCATCGCGCGTACGAGGACCCTCGATCGCGTGCGGGCGCGGCAGACACGCGATGGGAGGCTCGCGCCGGTCGAGGACGCGGATCGGTCGGGCGCACCCCGACACGAGGTCTCGCCCGAACTGTCGGCCGGCACCAGCGAGCATGCGGCCCTCATCGAGACGCTGCTCGCCATCCTCCCGCCCGACGACCGACGCCTGATTGACCTGGCATTTTTCAAGGGCCTGACCCACCATGAAATCTCCACTTCCCTTGAACAGCCGCTCGGTACTGTAAAGACTCGACTGCGTCGCGTCTTGCGGTTGTTGCGCGCCGCCATCTCCGTTCAGGCGCGTCCTCCCTTCCTGTGGAACGGCTGGGGCGCGGACCGGGTCTCGGCGTTGCCTCGTCCTGGCGCCCTCCAGAATCTGCATGTGCTGGTCGTGGACGACGACCCGGATACCGTGAAGCTGTTGACACTGGTGTTGGAACGCGCGGGCGCCTTGGTCGTTCCCGCCACATCGGCCGCCCAGGCATTGAAACGTATCGGAGCTGTGTGGCCGGACCTGCTCGTCACCGACCTTGAAATGCCTGACGAGGATGGCTATGAGCTCTTGAAGCGGGTCCGAAGTTTGCCGTGCGGTCGTGGCGGCCACCTCCCAGCCGTCGCCTTCACGGCTCATGGTCACGACCGCGACAAAGATCGGACCGAGCGCGCCGGCTTCGCCCTGCACCTGCCCAAACCCGTCCGTCCATCAACTCTGGTCTCTCGGGTGGCCGAACTTCTTGCCGGCGGGGCCCGCAACGACCCGGAGAGCCGGGCTTCCTGACGCTCCATCCGCGCAATCCAGCCCAATCGTTTCGCACGCATTTGATTCAGTGCATCTCCCGTCGTCCGACGGGACAGATGCTACTACCGACCGGGCAGGCGTTATCCCGATGAGCAAGATGTCAGGCCAGCACGTGCCCTACGAGTTGTGGGGCGGGGGAGACCCCAAGATGCACATCGGCCACAAGAAGGTGAAGTCCGTGAAAATGCTCGCCGACAACTGCTCGTAGCCAGGGACGCGTGAACGGCGATCTAGCGTGCGCCGGGGATGGCGCGCCGGGCACGCACGGTCACGCCCTTCCGCAGCCCACGCACGTCGAGTTCGCGCAGGTCCGACTGCCGGCCAACGGGAGGATCGCCGACTGAGATGAGGTAGTAGCTGCCGGCCTCGCGCATGACGTGATCCGCGGCCTCGTTGAGCCCGTTGGTGTTCGCGAAGGCGTATCCGCCGGTCTCGCGTGCGAATCCGCTCGCTCCTCCGATAGTCCGTGACGTGCCGACACCACCGGGATCGATCACATACAGGGCCCCGTGGGCGACGGCCATTGCGCGCATGGCGGCGGTCCATTCGGGCCGGAGGTCGCGCCCCGACGCCGGCGGCGGGATCGGCGTGTCGAAGAGCCAGGCAGAGCCAATTGCGACGATAGTCTTTCGTCCGGAGGAGGTTTCCGTCAGCTGACGCGCGATCGACGCGATCCGTTCCAGCACCTGCTCGCCAAGCACGTCGAGCCGGAGCACGCCGGTCGCCACTGTGTTGTACCGGTCGATGCTGCGAAGAAGCCGTGCGCGATCGTCGGTGCTCTCGACCGCGGTGCCGTTGAGCGTGACGATCGTCATCTGGTCTCCAGGCGACATCCTGCCGACCAAACGGCGCGCGACCTCCCTGGCACGCGGGACGACTGCCGGATCGAGCGTGACGTCGTCCAGGAGCACGACGACCGGTCGTCCGGTGCCCTCGCCGCTGGCCGGCGTCACTGCCGTCAGTGTTTCGATGGGCACGCGGTAACCGTTGATCCAGACTTCGAGGTCCGCGGGCTTGAGGTCCAGAACGGGCATGCCCTGACGGTCAACGGCGACGGCGTCTATCAGGAGCTGGCCGGACGGTCGCTCAGCCGGCACCTGCGGCCGGGCACCCAGCGAGCCCAACGCCGCCATCAGGGCCAACGCGATCAGTTGGTGGGTCATGGATTCAGCCTACACCGCAATCGTGCTTTCACGCCGTGACACCCGCGTGCGCCGGGGAGGGATATCGAACGTGTGCGGGATGATGTGGCCAGTGAGAATAGTTCGTGTTGCAGGGTAAAGTCGGGCCATGGGGACCGACCGTGGGGCGGGGCAGGGAACTCGCGAACGACGCCGGCCCCGTCATCCGGCGCCGCTCGCGAGTCTGATTTCGCGGTCTGGTCGGTTCAGTTCGTCGCGGTGGCCCCGACCGCCTCGGCCGGTCGTACTGCAACCGGCTGGGCCGGTTTCAGCGCCACTTTCATGACGCCGTCGCGCTGTTCGGAGAACAGATTGAGCGCCTCGTGGATGTCGTCGAGACCGAAATGATGAGTGATGAGCGGCGAGAGATCGACACGGCGTGCCGCCACCATCGCCATCAGTCGGCGCATCCGCTCCTTGCCGCCGGGGCAGAGCGTCGTGACGATTTTTTGATCGCCCAGTCCCGCGTAGAACGCGTCGTACGGCGCCGCGACCTTTCCCGAATAGACGCCGAGGCTCGAGAGCGTGCCGCCAGGCCGCGTGGATCGCAACGCGTTCTCGAACGTGACCTGTTGTCCGAGCGCCTCGATGGTCACGTCGGCCCCGCGGCCGTCCGTCAACTTCTTGATGGCCGCGACCGGATCCTGCTCGCGGTGGTTGATGACGACGTTCGCGCCGAAGCGGCCCGCCATCTCCAGCCGCGCCGGCACCGAATCCACCCCGATGATGAGCGCCGCGCCGCGCAGCTTTGCGCCGAGCGTCGCGCACAGGCCGATGGGGCCCTGTGCGAAGACCGCGACGGTGTCGCCCACACGGACGTTGCCGCTTTCGGCGCCCGACAGGCCGGTCGAGAAGATGTCGGTGACGAGCACGACTTCCTCGTCGCTCAAACCGTACGGGATCGGCGCCAGGTTCGCGCGAGCGTCCGGCACGAGCAGGAACTCGGCCCAGGCGCCGTCGATGGTGTTGCCGAACCGCCATCCGCCAAGCGGGCCGCCGCACTGCGAGTGGGCGGCGTTCAGGCAGTAGAAGCACTGCCCGCACGGCGTAATGGCGCCGACCACCACGCGCTGGCCGACGAAATACTCGTCCTCGAGGCCTTCCCCGAGCGAGTCGATGATGCCGACTGGCTCGTGACCGAGCACAAGGCCTGGCTTGACGGGGTATTCACCCTTCACAATATGGACGTCCGTGCCGCAGATCGTGGTCGTGGTGATGCGGATCACGGCCTGCCCGGCGCGGGCCACAGGTTTCTTCCGCTGTTCGATCTCGACGTGCCCGGGACTTCGGAAAACGACAGCCTTCATCAAATCCATGACGTCCTCGATTCGTGCATCATTTGAAATTCGAAGAAGGATTCGCAATAAGCAGGCCCGTGCGGATTGTCTGAGATTGCGCGTGTTTGTGCGGTCCAGAGCAATGGATCGGCGGCCACTGCGGCAAAGCCGCCGGAAATCCGGCACTCGCCCCTCGCGGCTGCCGCGACGGCCCACTCAGGCGTGGTTTTTACCCGGCCCGCGGCGTGCTGTAGATGAAACACTATGCAGAGGATCATGGCCCCGGCCTTCGACTACAGCGCTGACGTTGTCCTGCGCGACGGCTCAACCGTTCATCTCCGACCCATCCGTGCGGACGACGACCTGCGATTGCTAGACATGCTGCATCGCATGTCCGCCGACGCCCTGTACTACCGGTTCTTGAGCGTCCCGAAGATTGATCGCGACAAGGCAAGGGAAATGACGCGAGTGGACGACGAGCACCAATGCGTCCTGGTTGCGGAATCCGCCGGAACAATCGTCGCCACCGCGGGGTACTACGGCAGCGCCCGCACGGACCGGGCCGAAGTTGCGTTTGCCGTGGCGGACGCGTGGCGCGGGCGCGGCGTTGGAACACGGCTGCTGGAATGCCTTGCCGAGATTGGACGCCGGGCCGGCCTCCGCGCGTTTGACGCGTACGTCCTCGGCGAGAACCGGAGAATGACCGACGTGTTCCGGGAATCCGGATTCGCGGTCACCCGCGAGCTGGATCACGGCGTCTTTCACGTCTCGCTTCAGCTCGAAGTCTCGCCCGTGTTCACGGAACGCGCCGCGGATCGTTCGCAGCAGGCCGCCGCCGCGTCGATGCGACCCTTCTTCGAGCCCAAAGTCGTTGCTGTCGTCGGCGCGAACCGGACACGGGGCCGCATTGGATCGGAGATCTTCCACAACCTCATTGCCAGCGGATTCACGGGCACATTGGTGCCGGTCCATCCCGACGCCCCGGTTGTGGAAGGCCTCGCGGCCCGGCCACGCCTCTCCGACATCGAAGGCCCCGTCGATCTCGCCATCATCGCGGTGCCGGCCGCGAAAGTCGCAGGCGCGGTGGACGACTGCATAGCCAAGGGCGTAAAAGCGCTGGTCGTCATCAGCGCCGGATTCGGTGAAACCGGAGGCTCCGGCCTGACGCTCGAGGCGGAGCTGGTCGAGAAAATTCGCGCAGCGGGCATTCGGATGATTGGCCCCAACTGCATGGGGATCATCAACACGGATCCCCTGGTGCGCCTGAACGGCACCTTCTCGCCCGTCTATCCGCCCGCCGGGCGGGTGGCGTTCTCGACCCAAAGCGGCGCGCTCGGTCTCGCCATTCTCGAATACGTGACGCGGCGGAACATCGGGATGTCCACGTTCGCGTCGATCGGCAACAAGGCGGACGTATCGAGCAACGACCTGATTCAATACTGGGCGAACGACGACCGCACCGACGTCATCCTTCTGTATCTCGAAAGCTTCGGAAACCCGCGGAAGTTTGCGCAGATCGCGCGGCGAGTTGGCCGTCAGAAACCGATCGTGGCCGTCAAGGCGGGGCGCTCCTCCGCGGGGGCGCGCGCCGCGTCGTCTCATACCGGCGCACGCGCGACGAGCGACGCACTGACGGATACGCTGTTGCGCCAGTCGGGCGTGATCCGGACACAGACGCTCGAGGAAATGTTCGACGTCGCGGTGCTGCTGGCCAGCCAGCCGATTCCGCAGGGGTCCCGCGTCGCGATCGTCACCAACGCCGGAGGCCCGGGTATCCTGGCCGCTGACGCGTGCGAGGCCAACGGCCTGCAGGTTGCGCCGCTGACGCCGGAGACCACAACGGCGCTTCGCTCGTTCCTGCCTGCCACCGCCAGTGTCGCGAATCCTGTGGACATGATTGCGTCGGCCAGCGCCGAGGATTATCGGCGCACCGTCGAGCTCGTGCTGGCGGATGCCAACATCGACAGCCTGCTCACGATCTTCATTCCGCCGATCGTGACCGCCGCCGACGAAGTGGCCGGCGCCATTCAACGCGCGTCGGCCGGATCGGCCAAGCCCGTGCTCGCGACATTCATGGGCGTGCAGCAGTCCCTGGCGGTGGCGGGCATACCCACCTACACCTTCCCGGAGTCCGCGGCCGTTGCCCTGGCGCGCGCCACCCAATACGGAGAGTGGCGGCGGAAACCCTCTGTCGAACCGCCGAATCTCCCGGGCTTCAGTCGCGACGCGGTGCGCGCGGCCGTGACGGCAGCCGTTGAACGAGGCGGTGGCTGGCTGGATCCAGCGGCAACCGAAGCACTGCTCGCGGCGGCCGGTGTCAATGTGGCCGATGGACGGATCGCAGGAAGCGCGGAGGAGGCGGAGCGGATCGCGGGGGAGATAGGCTACCCGGTCGCCATGAAGGGGATCGGCGGGTCACTCCTCCACAAAACAGAGGCAGGCGCCGTCAAGCTTCGGCTGAGCGACGGCCCGGCGATTCGCGCCGCTTTTGCGGATCTCGAGACGAGACTCGGCGATCGGCTTGAATCCGTGCTCGTTCAGCGCATGATCGGCGCAGGAGTGGAAATGGTTGTCGGCGGGATCAACGATCCGTCGCTCGGCCCGGTGATCATGGCCGGTACCGGCGGCATTCTGGTCGACCTCTTCGGTGACACCGCGTTCCGCATGTGCCCGCTGACCGAGGAAGACGCGGTTGAACTGATGGACGATTTAAAGGGACGGGTGCTGCTTCGCGGCTATCGCGGCGCGCCTGCGGCGGATGAATCGGCGTTCCGGCTGCTGTTGCTTTCGGTGTCGCAGTTGCTGGATGCGTGTCCCGAGATTGAGGAGATGGATCTGAATCCGGTGATGGTGCTCGCGCGAGGGGCGATCGCGGTGGACGCGCGCGTTCGAATCGGCACGCCACAGCCGCGCATCCGCTCACGCCGAATCACCTACTAGTGCACCAATTTCCGTCGCAACGGAAAGTATCCGGCGGTCGGCGCCCCGCGAACGTCAGCGTGACCGTCGGCACAAACGCGTGCGGCTCTCCGTTCAGGAGGAGGGGCGAGTCCTGCCATTGCCACACCGCCTCGAACGCCGCTTGATTCGAGAAACGCGGTTCCAAGCGGCGCAGGAAGCGGTGGCATGAGGCC
>JANNHC010000057.1:0-11683 GCA_031404215.1 Acidobacteriota bacterium | reverse complement strand
CGCCGGAACCCGACGGGTTCGCCATCTCGGAGCTGAACCTGCCGGCCAAGAACCGTTTCAACATCGGCACCGGGGTCAACTACCAGCGGTTCCTCGCCAACGTCTCCATCAGCTATTCGGGCAGCGCGTTCTGGCAGGACGTGCTCGACGATCGGTATCACGGCACGACCGACGCGTACACGCTGGTCAACGCGGGCTTCGGCGTCAAGTGGGGCAGGAACGACCTGCTGACGACGACGATCAAGGCGACGAACCTGGCGAATCAGGACGTGCAGCAGCATGTATTCGGCGATGTCATCAAGCGCCAGGTCGTGGGGGAGCTCCGCTTCCAGTTCTGAGCCCACCTCGTCAACGGCAGGGCTTCAGCCCTGCCAGGGGGCAAGGCGAAAAGCCGAAGTACAATGGCTCTTTGCCTTGTCCCTTTCCACTTGTCCTTGAATGATTCGCCTAATCGCCCTCGACATTGACGGAACCATCCTCGACAGCGAGGGCCGCATCCCGGCCGCGAACCACCACGCAATTGGCCGGGCGATAGACGCCGGCGTCGAGGTCGCGCTCGCGACCGGACGCCGCTACGACTTCGCCCGTCCGATTTTCGAAAGGCTTCCCGCACCGTTGACGCTCATCCTCAGCAACGGCGCGATCGTCAAGACGCGCGAGGGGGAGACGCGGATGCGCAGCCTCCTGCCTCGGGAGACGGCCCGCAAGGTCCTGGCGGGCGTGCGGGCGCACCGCGGGAGCGCGGCGGTCGTCTTCGATCGCCCGCGCGAGGCGCAGGTCGTGTTCGAGGCGATTGACTGGGAGCATCCGCGCCATCATCGATTCTTTGCCGCGAACCGCCCGTTTCTGAGCGAGGTCGCCCCGCTCGAGGACTGTCTGACCGAGGACCCCATCCAGGTGATGTTTTCTGGCGGGTGCCTCGAGATGCGCGAGTTGTTCGGGCAGTTGCAACGCGGTGAAGAGGATTACGCCGTCGCGCTGACGGAGTACGAGCACCGCGACTTTTCGATGGTGGACGTCGTGCGCGCCGGATGTTCGAAGGGCTCGGCCCTGCGCGCATGGTCGGAGCACCGCGGCTACGCGCGCGCGGACGTCATGGCGATGGGGGACAACCTGAACGATTTGCAGATGCTCGAATTCGCGGGCACCCCCGTGCTCATGGGGAACGCGCTCGCTGAACTGAAAGCGCGCGGCTGGCCCGTTACGGCGACTAACGACGAGGCGGGTGTGGCTTGCGCGATCGAACGCTACGTCCTGGGGACAAATCTCGACCGTATCGGGTTATCCGCCCCGGCCGCAAACTCGAGATCTGAGACCCCCGGTTCCGGGAAGGCGTCATAGCAGAACAATGGCAATGGGCATGGGGCTCCGGCTCCCGAAATCCGAAGGCACGCGCGGTCAACGCCATAGGCGTGGCGCGCCTGCGTCCGAGACGCGCGACGAGCCTTCGAAAACGAAGAAAAAGAAGCTGACCTCGGCCGCGTGGAGCGAGGCGAAAGCGCTCATCTGGGCGCGACGGGGACGTCTGTCCCTCGGCCTGGGGTTGATGCTCGTGAACCGGGTGTCGGGACTCGTGCTGCCCGCCACAGCCAAGTACCTGATTGACGACGTGATTGGCAGGAGCCGCGCGGAGCTGTTGATGCCGCTCGCCCTTGCGGCCGGCGCGGCGACCGTCGTGCAGGCGATCACGGCGTTCGCGTTGTCGCAGGTGCTGGGCGTCGCCGCCCAGCGCGCGATTACGGAGATGCGCCGCCGGGTGGAAGCCCACGTCGCGCGACTGCCGGTCAGCTACTTCGACTCGACACAGTCCGGTGTGCTCATTTCGCGGATCATGACGGACGCCGAGGGCATCCGCAATCTTGTCGGTACCGGACTCGTTCAGCTCACCGGCAGCGTCGTGACCGCTTTGGCTGCGCTCGCGTACCTTGTGTACTTGAACTGGTGGCTGACCTCGGTCACCCTGGTCGCGCTGATGGCGTTCGGCGGCGCGATGGCGATCGCCTTCAAGCGGCTGCGGCCGCTGTTCCGCGAGCGCGGCAAGATCAACGCCGAGGTCACCGGCCGCCTGAACGAGACGCTCGGCGGTATCCGCATCGTGAAGACCTACACGGCGGAGAAGCGCGAAGAGCTCGTCTTCACCAAGGGCGTGAACCGCCTGTTTCGCAACATTGCGCAGTCGATTACCGGCGTCTCGGCGATCACGGCGTTCTCCACGGTCGTCGTCGGCGTCATCGGCGTCATCATGATCGTCGTGGGCGGCCGCGCCATCCTCGCGGACCAGATGACACTCGGCGAGTTCATCACCTACATCTTCTTCACCGGCCTCATGGCCGCACCCGTCGTCCAGATCGCCTCGATCGGCACGCAGATCAGCGAGGCCTTTGCCGGCCTCGACCGCATCCACGATCTGATGAGGATGCGGACCGAAGACGACGAGGACAGCACGCGCGAGCCACTGTCGAAGGTGGACGGCGAGATCGTGTTCGAGGACGTCAGCTTCGAGTACAACGCGGGCTCACCGGTGCTCAAGCACGTCAGCTTCGAGGCGCCGGCCGGCACCACCACCGCGCTCGTGGGGTCCAGCGGCTCGGGCAAGAGCACACTCCTCAGTTTGGTGATGGCGTTCAACCGGCCGATGAGCGGGCGTATTCTCGTCGATGGGCGCGATCTCTCGACCGTACGGCTGCGAGACTACCGCTCGCAGCTGGGCGTCGTCCTGCAGGATAATTTCCTGTTCGACGGGACCATCGGCGACAACATCCGATACGGCCGCAAAGACGCCACCAACGAGGAGATCCGGGAGGTCAGCCGCATCGCCCACGCCGACGAGTTCATCGAGGGCTTCGAAAAGAAGTACGACACCGTCGTCGGCGAACGCGGCGTGAAACTGTCGGGGGGCCAGCGGCAGCGTGTCGCGATCGCCCGCGCGATTCTTGCGGATCCGCGGGTGCTCGTGCTGGACGAGGCGACCTCGAGCCTCGATAGCGAAAGCGAGGCGCTGATCCAGGACGGTCTCAGGTCGCTGCGGGCGGGGCGCACGACGTTCGTCATCGCGCATCGGCTCTCGACCATTCGGAGCGCCGACCAGATCCTGGTGGTCGAGCATGGCGAGATCGTTGAGCGTGGCACGCACGCGGAACTCATCGCCCTCGGCGGCCGGTACCGCACGTTGTACGACAAGCAGTACCGGCTGGAGGCCGATCGGTTCATCAACCCGGGGGAAGATTTCACGCCTGAGCTCGCGCCTGCCAGGGTTTCCGCGACAACCCGCTCGAACAACGCGTTGTAGCGATCCCGGCCGGCGTAAGATAGCCGTGACCCGCGAACGCAGAACCTGAACCTCGAACCTGCAACTCGAAAACCTAAGGCCCCGAACTCCTTCAATCGAATGCCTCAATTCATCTACACCATGAAAGGGCTGGGGAAAGTCCACCAGCCCGACCACGTCGTTCTCAAGGACATCTGGCTCTCGTTTCTCCCGGGCGCAAAGATCGGTGTCCTCGGTCTGAACGGCTCGGGGAAGAGCACGCTGCTGCGGATCATGGCGGGGGAGGAGCAGCAGTTCGTCGGGGAGGCCTGGCCCTCCGACGGCATCACGGTGGGGTTTCTGCCACAGGAGCCCCGGCTCGACGCCTCCAAGACCGTGCTCGGGAATGTCGAGGAAGGAGTGGCCGGGCTCAAGGCGCTGCTGACGCGGTACGACGAGATCAACGCGAAATTCGGCGAAGACCTCTCGCCCGGGGAGATGGACAAAGTCCTCGAAGAACAGGGCAAGGTCCAGGATCGCATCGAGGCCGCAAACGGCTGGGACCTCGACTCACGCCTGGAACTTGCCATGGATGCGCTGCGACTGCCACCACCTGATGCCGATGTCACGACGCTGTCCGGCGGGGAGCGGCGCCGCGTGGCACTGTGCCGGCTGCTGCTCAAGTCGCCCGACTTGCTGCTGCTCGACGAGCCGACGAACCATCTCGACGCGGAATCGGTCGCCTGGCTCGAACGTTTCCTGAAGGACTACCCTGGCACCGTCGTCGCGGTGACCCACGATCGGTATTTTCTGGACAACGTGGCCGGGTGGATTCTCGAGCTCGATCGCGGGTCAGGGATTCCGTGGGAAGGCAACTACTCGTCGTGGCTCGAACAGAAGCAGAAACGGCTCGAGGTCGAAGAAAAATCCGAAACCAAGCGGCAGCGAACGTTGTCGCGCGAGCTGGACTGGATCCGGATGTCGCCGCGGGCGCGGCAGGCCAAGGGCAAGGCGCGGCTCAACGCGTACGAGGATCTGCTGAAGGAAGAGACGGCCCAGAAGATCGAGCAGGTGGAGATTTATATCCCGCCGGGCCCTCGTCTCGGCGACATCGTCGTGGAGGCGCGCGGACTGCGGAAAGGCTACGGCGACGTGCTGTTGATGGACGACATCAGCTTCACGCTGCCGCGCGGCGGCATCGTCGGCGTGATCGGTCCCAACGGCGCGGGCAAGACGACCTTGTTCCGCATGATCATCGGCACGGAACAGCCGGATGCCGGGACGCTGCGGCTCGGCGAGACCGTGCAGGTCGGCTACGTGGATCAATCGCGGGACGCGTTGTCGCCGGACAAGAGCGTGTGGGAAGAGATCACCGGCGGGCTCGATAACGTCGAGCTCGGCAAGCGCGAGGTCGCCTCGCGCGCGTATGTCTCGTGGTTCAACTTCAAGGGACGGGACCAGCAGCGAAAAGTCGGGGCGCTGTCGGGCGGAGAGCGCAACCGCGTCCACCTCGCGAAGCTGCTCAAGCGCGGATCGAACCTGCTCCTGCTCGACGAACCGACCAACGATCTCGACGTGGACACGCTGCGCGCGCTCGAGGAGGCGTTGTTGTCGTTTGCGGGCTGCGCGGTCGTGATCAGCCACGATCGCTGGTTTCTCGACCGCATCGCGACCCACATCCTCGCCTTCGAAGGGGACAGCAAGGTCGTCTGGTTCGAAGGGAACTATCAGGATTACGAGGCCGATCGGCACCGCCGGCTCGGGACCGACGCGGACCAGCCGCATCGAATCAAGTACAAGAAATTGACGCGATAGCAATGGGGTCAGACGACGACTCTGTTTGCATTTATCACTGCGCGTGGGGCCCCACCCCCACCCCCACGCGCTCTCGCTCGGCGGCTTCGCGCCTCGCTCGGGCCGCTGGCGCTGCTGATTCACCATCGCGCCTTGATCACCGCCTCCTCAGCCCGATCTGCTTCCTGGCTCTCGCGAGTCTGTCTGTCGCCTGCGGCGGCGCGCGGGACACGCCGCCGAAGTACCTGTCGATCGCGACGGGTGGCACTGGCGGCGTCTATTATCCGTACGGGGGCGGGCTTGCGAAGCTGTTGAACGAGAACGTACCCGATGTTCGCGCGTCGGCGGAGGTGACGGCGGCCTCGGTGGACAACCTCAAGCTCATTCGCGACAACAAGGCGGACATCGCGTTCACGCTTGCCGATACGCTCGCGGACGCGGTCGGGGCGCGCGGGGCGTTCGCGGGCGGCCCGCCGGTATCGGCCGCGAGCCTGGCCGTTCTGTACGCCAACTACACGCAGATCGTTTCGCTCACCTCGTCCGGCGTTTCCGCCGTCAGTGACCTTCGCGGCAAGGTCGTCTCGACGGGGTCGCCCGGAAGCGGAACGGAAGTCATCGCGTTCCGTATCCTCAAGGCCGCCGGGCTCGATCCCGATCGCGACCTGAAGCGCCAGGGTCTCGGCGTCAGCGAATCAGCGGACGCGCTGAAGGACGGCAAGATCGCGGCGTTCTTCTGGAGCGGAGGCCTTCCGAGCGCCGCCGTGCTCGATCTGTCGCACACCCCCGGCATCACCATCCGGCTGCTGCCGAGCGCCGACGCCCTTCCATCGCTTCAGCGCGATTACGGGAATCTGTACTTCCGCCTCGAGATTCCAGTCTCCGCGTATCCGGGCGTCGAGAGCGGCGTGCCCGTTGTCGGTGTCGCGAATATCCTCGTCGTCAACCGTGCGATGCCGGATGATCTGGCCTACAGCGTCACGCGCGTGCTGTTCGAGAAGCAGTCCGAGCTTGCCGCCATACATCCGGAGGCGCGGAACCTGTCCGTCAGCACGGCGGTGAAGGGCTCGCCGGCGGAGATTCATCCTGGCGCGCTGCGCTACTATCGCGAGCGCGGAGCCGTCAAATAGCGTGGCATCTATTGGAAGTACCGATACCAGCCAATCAGGCTGAGGGCGGCGCCCACGATGACGATGAGCAGCCACACGCGCATGTTCAGGCGATCGGGCGGGTTCAGCTCCATGACGTTCTCCTGTTTCTGCCCTGCGGGGCCGCTGTCTAGGACTTTGGTTCCCCGCCGCCACCGGTGAGCCTTTCCTGGCGCATGGCCGCGGCGCCAAGCATGCCGCCCATGCCCAACGAATCGACGGCGCTACTCGGGATCAGCATGAGCGCGCCCTTTTCCTTCAGCCCTTCGTACAACATGTTCATCGCGCGTAGCTGCAGCGCGGTCGGATTGTCGTGGTACGACTTGGCCGCCTCCTGGAAGGAGTGCGCGATTTCCATTTCGGCCTGGCCCAGGATGATCCGGGCCTGCTTTTCGCGGGCCGCTTGCGCCTCGCGGGACATCGCGTCCTGGAGGGCGACGGGAATGACGACGTCGCGCATTTCCACCGATGACACGGTCACGCCCCAGGGGTTGGACCGCTGATCGATGAGCTGCTGCAATTCGGCCTCGATCCGCTCCCGTCCGCGGAGCAATTCGGTCAGCGCGGTCCGTCCGATAATATCCCGGAGCGCGGTTTGCGCGGCCCAACTGACGGCCTGCGCGTATTCCTGCACTTCGAGCGCCGCTTTTTGCGCGTCGTGCACCATCCAGAACAGCACGGCGTCAACGTTGACCGGAACCGTGTCCGATGTCAGCGTCTGCTCCGCCGCGAATGTTGTCGTGATCGTTCGCTGATCGATCCACGACGACACCCGATCCACGAAGGGCACGACCCAGAACAGGCCCGGCCCGCGCAGGCCGACAAATCGGCCGAGGCGAAGGACAACGGCACGCTCCCATTGCTGTGCGATTCGCGGGCCCTGCATCAGGACCACCCCGGCGATCGCCATGGTGATCAACGGGACCGGCGTGTCGAAGGCGTTCGAGCCCAGGAGGCCGGCGACCAGCGATACCAGAAGGATGGCGACCGAGACGACGTTCACCCGCGGGAACGTCACGGTCGATTCCCCCGTACTCCGTCCGAACACGATGGAACCCATTTATGCTCCTCCCTTGTGCGCCTGAAGCGCATCGATGACTTCGTCGAGCGTGAATCCGTTGGAGTCGGCGTCCGCCAGTACGCGCGTGATGAAGCCGCGGAGCCGCCGTTCGTGCTCGCGTGGCGGCCGGGCCTGGGCAGGCGACGCGCTGATGAAGGAGCCCACACCGCGTCGGGTCTCGAGCACTCCCGCGCGCTCCAGTTCCGCGTAGACGCGTGCGACGGTGTTGGCATTGATGCGAAGCTCGACCGCCAACTGCCGCACCGTCGGCAGTTGAGCGCCCGGCTGCAGGCGACCGGTTGCGATGCCCGCTCGCAACGCACGGTCGAGCTGCGCGTAGATTGGCGTCGGGTCATCTTGGTCGATAGAGAGCTGCGACACTTGAATCATTATACTAGTGTATTAGTACAATGTCAACCGTGAAGCGGTGCCAGCCAGCTTTCCCGGTAAGGTGGCAGCCACTCCTGGCGAAGGTGCCCGTAGAATCGATGGCGAACTCATGAATGCAGGTGGACTGACGACGCCAGAAAGTGCCAGCCACCTCAAGGGAGATGAGGCGGCGGCGCGCCGACTCGGCGGCGTCGCGGGCGCTTTCAGCGCCGCGCTCTCGGTCGGGCTGTCACTCTACGCGCTCTACTGGGTCCTCTTCATCGTCGAACCGCAGATTTATCGAGTCAGTTTTCTGTTGGTCGTGCTGGTCCTGACGTTCCTGCTCTTTCCCTCCAGACGCGGAACCCTCAAGGGTGTCACGGTGTTCGACTGGCTGCTGACGGGCGCGGCCGTCGTCGCGCTCGGATGGCCGCTCGCGGATTTCGGGGCATTCATCTACCGCGCGACCGATCCCACCCGCACGGATCTGGTGCTCGGGTCCTTGACAATCCTGCTCGTGCTCGAAGCCACGCGCCGCTCCGTCGGGTGGATCCTGCCGCTGACCGCGGCGGGGTTTCTGCTCTACGCGTACGCAGGTCCCCAATTCGATCGCGTCGGGCTGTCGCTGTTGGCACACCGCGGATACGACGTCGGCCGGCTGATCGGCACGCTCTACATGACGCTCGAAGGAATCTTCGGCGTACCGCTGGACGTGGCGGCAACCTACATCGTCCTCTTCACGATCTACGGCGCGGTCCTCGAATACTCAGGGGCCGGTGCATTTTTCATCAACTGGTCGCGCGCGGCGATGGGGCGCTCACGCTCCGGGGCGGGACCGGGCCGCACGGTGACGCTGGCCGGCTTTCTCCTTGGCACCGTCTCGGGCAGCGGCGTGGCGACGACGGTAATGCTCGGCTCAGTGTCGTGGCCACTCCTCAAGCGAGCGGGCTACAAAGCGGAGACCGGCGGGGCGATCCTGTCGGCGGCCGGCATCGGCGCGCTGCTGTCGCCGCCGACGCTCGGCGCCGCGGCGTTCTTGATCGCCGAATTCCTTCGCATCTCGTACCTGCAGGTCCTCGTGATGGCGACCGTCCCGACGTTGCTGTACTACCTGTCGATCTTCCTGATGATCGAAGCGGATTCCCGGCGACTCGGCACGCACCAGGTCGTCGCCGAGACGCCGGGAGTCGGCTATCTCACAAAGCGGTACTGGTATCACTTCACGTCCCTTGCCGCCATTGGGCTGCTGATGGTGATTGGAATGTCCGCATTCCGGGCGGTCTTCTGGGCGACCGTGCTCGCCTTTGCGTTGAGTTTCGTGCGTCGAGAGAGCGCCCTCACGCCGCGACGACTGTTCGCCGCGCTGCGAATGGGCGGCGCCGGCGTGCTCGGCGTCGCCGCCACCACCGCCACAGCCGGCATCATCGTCGGTGTCGTCACCCTGACCGGCCTCGGGCTGAAGATCGCCGGGATCATCGTGGCGCTGGCGGGCGGTCATCTCTTTCTGACGGTGCTGTATTCAGCCGCCGCCGTCTGGTTGCTGGGCCTGGCGGTTCCGGTCACCGCGTCGTACATCATTGCCGCCGTGATGGTGGCCCCGGCGTTGACACAGGCCGGGGTGCCGCCCGTCGCCGCGCACATGTTCATCTTCTATTACGCCGTGCTCTCGGAAGTGAGTCCGCCAACCGCGCTGTCTCCGTTTGCCGCGGCCGCGATCACGGGTGGCAATCCATTCCAGACGATGATGCTGACGTGGAAATACACATTGCCTGCTTTTCTTGTCCCCTTCGTGTTCACGCTGAGCCCCGAAGGCATGGGCGTCCTGATGCAGGGCCCCGTGATTGACGTGATGTCCGCGTCCGCGACCGCCGCGGCCGGCGTTGCGGCATTGGCGGCCGGCTTCGGAGGCTGGATCCGGCGCGCCGCATCGCTCCCTGAACGGCTGGGCCTCGTGGCGGGCGGCCTTCTGCTGTTTTACGCCTCCCGATGGGCCGACATCACCGGATTCGTAATTACTGCCGTGGTGCTGATCTTGCACTTTAGCAGGCAACCGGTGCAGCCGGGAGTTGTGGGTTCACGCTAAGCTCCATTAGAATAATATGTTGCAGTCGTCGCTCCAGCTGAACAGACGGATGTAGGGACCCGGAGCAGACAATTAAAGTCTGCCGAAAAATGGCAGGGTGCCAAAAATTGTCAACAGGCCGCTACTGCGGCCGTTGCTTCACAAAAAATGGATATGGATACGACGCCTCTTAAACGCACACGCCGTGACGCCGGCTTCACGCTGATCGACATGCTGTTTGTCGTCGCCCTGATTGGGTTGCTCGCGTCAATGGCAATTCCCGGTTTGATGAAGGCTCGCGGAGCGGCCCAGGCCTCGTCGGCACTCGGCACCATGCGCGTGGTGAACAGCGCCGAACTGAGTTTCGCGATCACGTGCGGCCTCGGGTTCTACGCACCCGACCTGCCGACGCTCGGCGTGCCGCCGCCCGGGAGCACTGAACCATTCCTGTCGGACGAGATGAGCAGCGCGTTTACCTTCATCAAGAGCGGCTATAACTTCAGCCTGGCCGGAACGGGACTCGCCGGCGCCCCGGCGTCCTGTAACGGCCTTGCCGCAGGCCAGGCCTCGCCGGGCTACGCGGCGGTTGCCGACCCGCTGGATCCGGGCGGCGCGCCGCGTTACTTCGGGACCAACTCCGACGGCGTCATCTATCAGCACAGCGCGACCCTGTCGGCCACGATGCCGGAGGCGGGCGGTCCGCCGGCGGGTGCGCCGATCCAATAGGGGCTCAGGGCTCAGACAGGGTACCGGGTACCGGGAACGAATACGGCTCACATCGAGGGGGGCGTGCGCGTAGTATCGTTAGCCATCCGACTGGAGGGCAATCGATGCTCACGCGCCACGGCCGCTCACCAATCCTCGCGCTCGCGCTGCTTCTCGCTGTCAGCGGGTCGTCTGCCGCGCAGGGGATTACGACCCCCAGGCAGCACTTCGGCTTCAACATCGGCGACGACTACCAGCTCGCCACCTACGATCAGTTCGTCGCGTACTGGCAGAGAATCGACAAAGAGTCTGACCGGATACAGGTCGTTGACATCGGCAAGACGGCCGAAGGCCGTCCCCAGCTGATGGCCATCATTACCGCACCTGACAACTTCAAGAAACTCGATCGGTCCAAGGACATCTCCCGGAGACTGGCGACAGTCGCCGGGCTGAACGACGATCAGGCGCGCGCGCTCGCGAAGGAAGGAAAAGGCGTCGTCTGGTTCGACGGGGGACTTCACGCCACCGAGGTGCTCGGAGCGCACCAGTTGATCGAAACGGTCTACCAGCTCGTCAGCCGAAACGATACCGAGACGTCGCGGTTCCTGGCTGACCTCGTCATCCTCGCCGTGCACGCGAACCCGGATGGCATGCAGCTCGTGTCGAACTGGTACATGCGGGAGAAGGAACCGGCCAGGCGTTCCACGAGCGGTCTGCCGCGGCTATACGAGAAGTACGCGGGACACGATAACAATCGCGACTTTTACATGTCGAACCTCCCCGAGAGCATCAACATGAACAAGGTGCTCTACGCGGAATGGTTCCCGCAGATCATGTACAACCATCACCAGACCGGTCCCGCCGGCACGGTGATGTTCGCGCCGCCCTTCCGCGATCCGTTCAATTTCAACTTTGACCCGCTCGTGCCCATCGGCATCGACATCGTCGGCGCCGCGATGGCGAACCGGATGGCCGCGGAAGGGAAGCCCGGCCTGACGAGCCGCAGGGGTTCGAGCTACTCGACGTGGTGGAACGGCGGCCTGAGGACGACCGTGTATTTCCACAACATGATCGGTTTGTTGACCGAGACGATCGGCAGTCCGACGCCCGTCAGTATCCCGTTCCTGCCGGCGAAACAGTTAGCGGACTCGAGCCTGTATTACCCCATTGAGCCGCGGCAGACCTGGCACTTCAGACAGTCGATCGACTACTCGGTCACGGCAAACTTCGCCGTGTTCGACGTGGCGTCTCGCAACAAGGACACCTTCCTCTACAACATCTATCAGATGGGGAAGAATTCG
>JANNHC010000056.1:0-1619 GCA_031404215.1 Acidobacteriota bacterium | reverse complement strand
GTTTGATACGGTCACGCGCATTACCACGGGTGTGCCAGGCCTCGACGCGCTGGTGAACGGCGGCTACTTCCTCGGGAGCACGACGGTCGTCGCCGGCATCTCGGGCGTCGGCAAGAGCGTCATGGGCCTGCAGTACTTGGCCGAGGGGGCACGTCGCGGGGAGCGCAGCTTGATGCTCACGCTGGACGAACAGGTCCGGCAGGTCATCCGCAACGCCAACAGCATCGGGATCGATCTCCAGCGGCTCATCGACAGCGGCAGCGTGCAGGTGCAGTACGATACGCCGCAAGAAATAGAGATTGACCATCACTTCCACGACATCGAGCAGCTCGTGGAGGAGTTCAAGCCGACGCGCGTGCTGTTCGACAGCCTCTCCACGTATGGCTCGAACCTGGGCACCGCGGGACGCATGTTTCGCGACTTCTTTCACGCGCTGGTCGCGCTGATGAAGGAGCACCAGACCGCGACGGTGTACAACCACGAGAATCCGGAGATGCTCGGGATGGCGTCGATGATGGGCGATTTCGCCATGAGCTCGCTCGTCGACAACATCCTGCTGATGAACTGGATTGAGCTGGGCGACTCCTTTCGTCTCGGGCTGACCGTGGCGAAAATGCGAGGGAACCCGAATACGCGCGCGACGCACGAGTGCGAGATTCTGAACGGCCAGGGTATGCGCGTCCTGCCACGCGAGATTCCGGCTTCGATGGTTCGTCCGTTTTCGAGTTATTTGAACTTGGTCTCGCGCAATCCCGCGCGGCGGCCGGATTCCAGCGCGCCGTAGACGCCGAGAATGGGTCAGCCCACAGACACCTCGTTCGACATCGCGGTGTGGGCGCTGGCGTTGGAGAAATTCGGCGCCGTCACCCACCTGAGCGTCGCGCTCTACGGCGCGGACGAGCAGATCGTCTGCGGGCCCGTGCCGGCCACGGCCATCGTCGCCGCGTTCGCGGATCACGGCTACGATCCCGGCGTGTTCGCCGAATGCGTCCGGGCATGTCTAGTGCAGCCCAGTGACAACCGTCCCCCGGTCGTCATCACCCATTCGTCGGGCCTGGCGGTGGTCGGCGTTTCGCTTCTGCGCGACGGGCACGTTGTCGGCGCCGTGGTGGCCGGCTACGCGCTGGTTACGTTTTGTGAATCCGTGGCGATCGCGCGGCTCGCACGCGAGAGTGGTACGCCCTTCCAGGAACTGTGGTCCGTAGCGCGGAGGCAGCAACCGGTCCCGGTCCGACGGCTCGTCCGGCACGGAGAGCTTCTGCAAGTGCTCGGCGACACGCTGTTGCGGGAGAATGACCTCAGGCGGCAATCCGAAGAGACGGCGCTGCAGTTGACTGCGAGCGTCGCGGCGAAAGAAGAGTTCCTGGCGGTGCTGTCGCACGAATTGCGAACCCCGCTCACCCCGATTCTTGGCTGGACCAACGTCCTCAAGCTGCACAGCGACGCCAAGGTCGTCCACGCGGCGGAGGTCATCGAGCGGAACGGGGTCTTCCAGTTGCGGCTGATCGAGGACCTGCTCGAGCTGACGCGCGCCACCCGAGGCAAGCTGGTACTCCATGTGAAAACCATTTGCCTCGGCGACCCGGTGCGCGCCGCGCTGGACGCGGTCGCAGATGGCG
>JANNHC010000055.1:0-2980 GCA_031404215.1 Acidobacteriota bacterium | reverse complement strand
CTTCACTGTCTTTGTATCGCAAAGTAGTGACTGACGATGGACCTTTCACGGGCCTTGGGGCAGCTCGCCGACATCCACCAGCAGATCGCGAAGGGAGAGATCTATCGGGGTTATCGGTCCCTGCCGATCGCGGCGTCTGGGCTGATAGGCCTGGCGGCCGCCTGGGCGCAGGCGCCCGCGCTTGGCGCGAGTGATCCGGTGGGCTTCGTTCTTTACTGGACGGCGATCGCGGCTTGCGCCGGATTCGTCGGCGCCATCGAAATCGTCTACAACTACCTCGTCCACGAGGACCACGCCACGCGCTGGCGCACGCGTCAGGTGCTGGGTCAGTTTCTTCCGAGCGTGCTGGCGGGCGCGATCATTACCGCAAGTTTCGTGCACCTCAGCGCGGCGCTTGTGACGCTGCTCCCGGGCTTGTGGGCCATCTGCTTCGGCATCGGCACCTTCGCCTCGCGTCCGTATTTGCCGCGCGCGAGTGGGTGGATCGCGATGTTCTACTACAGCGCCGGCGTGGCGCTGCTGTGGATCGCTCGCGGTCCGGAGCCATTGAGCGGCTGGTGGGTCGGGGGCACGTTCGGCACAGGCCAGTTGATGGCCGCGCTGGTGTTGTACTGGAATCTCGAGCGCCGCACGCATCAGGAATCGGGCGGCGCGCCCGGGACCGCGCTTCAAGGAGACTGATGACTACCAGGAAGAAGGCCGAAGGCGCCGATGACGCGGGCCGTTTCGCCTACGACGGATTGGACCGCGTGCTCCACGAGAAGGCGCGCCTGGGAATCATGACGTCGCTCGTCACCAGTTCCGAGGGCCTGCGGTTTTCGGAGCTCAAACGCCTGTGTGCCCTGACGGACGGCAACTTGAGCCGTCATCTCGACGTGCTTCGAGAGGCCGGCCTGGTCGAGGTCTGGAAAGGCTTCGAGAACCGGCGGCCCCAGACCCTGTGCCGGCTGAGTACCGACGGCCGCCGTCAGTTCCTGGCGTACCTCGAACAACTCGAACAGGTCATCCGCGACGCGATGCCGAAGGCGGCAAAGCGCGGGGCCCGTCTCCCGGAGATGCCCGTCGGCTGGCAACCGGCATAGCTCGGGCTCAAGCCTCAAGCCTCAAGCCTCAAAGCTCAGGTTAGGTGCGGTAGAGTCATCTTCAGGACAAGCGCCAGCCGTCGTCGGACACGGATGCGCGTTGTTCGTCGTGGAGCTTCACCAGGTGCGCGAGCACGCTGTCGGCGGCGGCCGCGACGAGTGCCGCAGGTAATCTTCCATACACCCGCTCCGTGATTTGCTCCGGCGTCGTCGATCCGGCGCGTAGCGCGGCGATCACCTCCTCTTCGCGCTGCGCGCGATGCCGCAGGTATTCCTCGATCACAGATGCCGGCTCGTCGATGATCGGTCCATGGCCGGGCAACAGCCGGCGCGGGGCCAGGTCGCGGACGCGCGTCAGCGAATCCAGGTAGTGACGCAGGTTTCCGCCCTTGCTTGCCGGTATCACGATCGATCCGCCGGCCCGAACGAGATCTCCGCAGTAAAGGTCGCTGGAGGCCTCGTCAAGAAAGCACAAGTGATCCGGAGAGTGACCCGGCGTGTGGACGGCGCGCAGATGCGTGTCGCCCGCACCGATGACGGCCTCGGGGTGCCCGGTGAATCGAACGATGCCGACCGATGGCCATCGGGCGACAATCGCCGGCAACCCGCCGACGTGATCCGGATGGCCGTGCGTGATGAGGACGCGGTCGAGCGGCGTCCGCCCGAGCGCGGACGCGACCGCGTTGAGATGCGCGGCGTTCCCGACCCCAGCGTCAATGAGCGCCGGAACACGTCCTTGTAACAGGTAAGTGTTGTTGCCGGTCGGCCCGGTCCACAGCGACGCGTTGTTGGCGTGCAGAAGAAGCATGGCGACTCTACCCGGCCGGAACTTAGAAGTAGTACTTCAGTCGCGCGTAAAGAAAGTCGCTGGCGGCAAACCGGCCGACGAGATCCCGGCCGTCGCCGACGAACCACCCGCCGGATCCTTCCAGGGCCACGTTGTCGCGGATTGTCGCCGTTGCGATCGCACGGAGAAAAGCTGACGACTCGGTCGCGTTGTAAACGGCAAACGTGCGGATCCTGTATCGCTCGCGGGAGAACGTGCGATCGCCTGACGCAATCAGCGACAGGTCGGCCCGGCTCCGCTCCGCTCCTGCCGCGGATGAAAGCGGTTCGTCGTACGCCTCGCGGTGGAACAGCACGGTCGCGGCGACGCGGTACGCTCCGGCCTTGCGGTCGACGCCGGCCCCCGCGTCAAGCGAACTGCCCTTGACGATTGAGGATGACCCCTGGAAGTTGTCGTCCACGAAGACGGCCGCCTCGCCACGCACTCCCCACTGTCCACGGACAGTCTCGAAGTCGGCGCCTACCATCGTGAACCTGGGGTTGACCACGTTGATGGGTAGAAAGGCCGACGTCGGCAGCGGTGACGCGGCGCTGGCGAACCCGAACGGCTCGAAGCCGCGATAGGCGGACAGGCTCCAATCGGTCCGCCCCGTGGTCGCATCGAAGCGTGCCCCCCCTTGCGCATTCCTGAACGCCCGCAACGGCTCCTGACGCTGAACAACGACCGGCAGGAGCGTGGGACAGCCAATCGCCAGACACGCCGTCACGTCGGGGACGAAACTGGACTCGATGTTGAAAGGCGACGTGGATTCGTCGAGCTGATCGAAGCGTCCGCGGCGGAAGAACGGCACGTACACGCCTTCGATCGACGCATCGTCCGAGAGGTGCCCCCGAATCCGTACGAGCGGCACCGGGAGGCGCGCTTCGCCGCGCGACTCGAAGAAGAACCGAGAGACATCCAGCGGGTTGATTACGTCGGTCGGCTGCAATTGGTCGAGACGGCCCCAGGCCACGCGCGTGAACCCGGCGAGGACATCGAACCGCGACGCCCTGTAATCGACGCTCGCGTCGAGCACGCGCAGCACCGCGTCGCCTATCGACTTGTGCGACGG
>JANNHC010000054.1:0-4829 GCA_031404215.1 Acidobacteriota bacterium | reverse complement strand
CGACCGGTGACACGTCGCCCGATTTCAGGAGCCGCGCGACCTCGCCGATCGATTGAAGGGGAGCGGTCATGGCGCGAGGCGCACTCGGTCGATAACGCGATCGGCTTCGCGCAACGCCGCCATCGACCGGGCAAGGGCTTCGAGCAGCGGTCTGAGCTCGGGCAGGCCGCGCCGTTCCGCGTCCGCGCACGCGGCGCTCAACCAGTCCTCAATGGTCATGGCCGGCCACTAAAAAGTCAGCGTGCCGCGCAGGGCGATCGGCACCGTGAAGAACTCATGATCGACCGGTTCAGAGAGACGATTCCAGGCGAACTTCACGGCGAGCTCGACGCCCAGCGGTCCCGAGCTGAGCCCGCCGCCCGCCTCGCCGAAATATCGGTTGCCATCGCCCAAATCGCTCCTGATCCGTCCGATGCCGCCGCCGACGAACGCGTGGCTCCCGAGTCCCCAGCCGGGCGAGCGATCGGCGACGTAAACGGCTGCCGCGAGATCGTACGCACGGCCACCGGTGAGCGTGTAGCCGGCCGGCGCGCCGATGCCGCTGAACGCCACCGTGATGACCGGCAGATCCTCGACGCTTCCGCGCACGGCAAGCGCCGGGCCCACATTCATTCCGAAGGGATACAGCGTGATCCCCGCGCCACGTCCACGCCGCCTGAATTCGACGACGTCGATGCGGATCTGCTCGTCGCGCGTGCGGTATTCGTATGCTTCGAACTGTGCTGCCGCGACGTCGCGCCCGACCAGATCCTGGAGCGGATGCTCGAGAAAGTGCAGCGGCTGGGTGTTCAACCAGTCGGCGCTGACGGTGATGAAATGGCGCCGGGGTTTCCGCACGGCATAGGTCTGCGCGGATGCCGTTCCGGCACAGCAGACCACCGCGAGTACGGCAGCGACGATTGAGCGGCGGTACAACATGTCTGCAACGGCCCGGGTGGTAAGCTGGTGATCCATCTGGCTGCGGATCGGCGCTCGGTCCGCAGGCTTCAGCCTGCAAGGGTAACGTACGCCGTGCGCGACCGCATCCTCGCAGCCGTCCGAGACCCGGCCCGCGGCGGCCGATCGCGATTCGAGAATCCGACTATGCGCCACACGAAGATCATCGCGACCGTGGGTCCCGCTTGTGACAACCCCTCGGCGATCGAGGCGCTGCTCGCGGCCGGCGTCGATGTGTTCCGCCTGAACTTCTCGCATGGCAGCCACGAGTCGCATGCCAGGTCGTGCCGGTCGATTCGAGACGCGGTCCGGCGCACCGGCCGGCACGTCGCCATCATGCAGGACCTCAGCGGGCCGAAAATCCGCACGGGCACCCTTCCCGGCGGGCAGCCCATCGATCTCCGCGAAGGGCAGGAGCTGCGCATCGTGGCCGGTGACGCGGTCGGCGAGCCTGGACGAGTTTCGACGCAGTATGCCCCGCTGATCCACTCGGCACACTCGGGCGATCGCCTGTTGCTAGACGACGGGAAGATCGAGCTGCGGGTCGTTCAGAGTGCAGGCGACGAGTTGACCACCGTCGTCGTCACCGGGGGCTCACTCGGCGAACACAAAGGCATCAATGCACCTGGCGTCCAGTTGCCGGCATCGTCTGTGACAGAAAAGGATGCGGACGACCTCCGCTTCGGGCTGGAGCTTGGCGTGGACTTCGTGGCGATCAGTTTCGTGCAGACCGCGGACGACATCGCGCGGGCGAAACAGGTGATGACCGAGGCGGGCCGATCCGCGCTGATCATCGCAAAAATCGAGCGGCCGGCGGCGGTGGAGAACCTCGACGCGATTCTCCACGCCGCGCACGGTGTGATGGTGGCGCGGGGCGACCTCGGGCTGGAAATGCCCCTCGAGCAGGTTCCTCGCGTGCAGAAGCGGATCATTCGCAGCGCGCGCGCCCTGGGGCGGCCGGTGATCGTGGCCACGCAGGTGCTGGAATCGATGCGCGAGCGGCCACGGCCGACGCGGGCGGAGGCGAGCGACGCGGCGAATGCCGTAGACCAGGGAGCCGATGCCATCATGCTGACCGGCGAGACCGCCGCCGGCGCGTTCCCGGTGCGGGCGGTGCAGACGCTCGGCGCGATCATCGAAGACGCCGAGCTGATGCCTTCGAGCGAACGCGTGCTCCTGACCGTCGATCCCATTGGCAGCCGTCACGGCCGCGCGCTGTGTGAAGCGGCGGTGACGCTGTCGACCACCGGCGAAGCGGCCGCGATTATCGCCGTGACCCGCGAAGGCAAAACCGCGCGGCTCTTGTCGGCGCTCCGGCCCGCGGCGACACTCTACGCGGCCACGTCGAGCGAGCGCGTGGCCGCGATGCTCACGCTGCTGCGGGGGGTGGTCCCCGTGATGACCGAGGAGCGGCGACCCGAGTATCTCGAGCGCATCATCATCGATCGCGGCATCCTTCCGGCGGGCGCAGTGGTCGTGTTCATCAACGTCAGCCCCGAGCTGAATCGAATCGACTCCAATTTCATCAACGTTCAGCGGCTCGGCTGACGGCGCCGCGCCGATCGTACGATGTCCCGCCGACGCAGCCACCTCTGGTCGCTCATCATCGACAACGCCCTGCTGCTCGTTGCGGGCACCGTCGCCGGCCTCGCGTGGGCGAATCTCGACCATCCGACGTACGTGCGTTTCTCGAGTGCTCTGCACTTTGTCGTCAACGACGTCGGGATGGTGTTCTTCTTCGCGCTCGCCGTGAAGGAGATCATCGAGGCGACATTGCCGGGCGGGCCGCTCGAATCGCCCCGCGAGGCTGCCGTGCCGATTCTTGCGGCGGCCGGAGGCATGATCGGACCGGCCGGCCTCTATGTGCTGCAGGTGGCCGTGCTGGGGCGCCCAGAATTGATGCCCGGCTGGGCGATTCCCTGCGCGACCGACATCGCGTTTTCCTATCTGGCGGCCCGATTCATCTTTCCGCGCGGCCATCCGGCGATCCCGTTCCTGCTGCTGCTGGCGATTGCGGACGACGCGCTCGGCCTGATTCTGCTCGCGTTGTTCTATCCCGCCGGGCAGGTGTCGCTTCTGGCGTTTACGGCGCTGATGCTCCCGGCCGTGGCCGCGGCGATGTGGCTGCGGCGGCGGCGCGCCATGAGTTTCTGGCCGTACGTGATCCTTGGCGGAGGGCTGTCGTGGGCGGCGTTGTTCCTGGGCGGCGTGCATCCCGCGCTCGCGCTGGTGCCGATTCTCCCGTTCATGCCGCACGAGAGGCGCGACCGGGGGCTGTTCGACCCGCGCGAACACGACCTCCCCGACACGTTGAGTCGCTTCGAACACGCATGGAAGGTGCCCGTGCAGTTCATCCTGATGCTGTTCGGGCTGGTGAACGCAGGCGTCACGTTCTCGAGCGTGGGCCCCGGCACCTGGATCGTGTTGATATCGCTGCTCATCGGCAAGCCACTGGGGATCGTAGGGACGACGTTTCTCGCGGTTCGGATGGGACTGAGGGCGCCGGGCGGTTTGCGCTACCGTGACGCGACGGTGATGGCCATTGCGGCCGGTATCGGCTTCACCGTGTCGTTGTTCTTTGCGACATCGGCGTTTCCCCCAGGCGCGTTGCTGGACGAAGCGAAGATGGGGGCCCTCATGAGCTTCCTCGCCGCGCCCATCGCGATCATCGCGGGCCGGATGATTGGGCTTCGGGCGCGCAGCCCTTCAGGGTTGCACTGAGAGCCCGATTCATTGCTCCACGTACTGTTTCAACGATGCCATCGAGACCTGCCATCCCAGCTCGATGACGCTGTGGTACCGGCGCCAGCGCGGTGAGTCTTCAAATCCTGTCTGCCGCACTCGCAACCGGCAGGCGGGGCCATCCATGGCGCAGTGCACTTCGAGGGCCATGGGGCCGATCGGATTCGTGTCGGGTGGAATCCACCACGCATCGGCGACGATGAGCGTGCGCCCGGGCTCGTATTCCATGACGATGCCGTAGAAGACGCCACCCAGCCTGCCGAGGACGTCGTCGGCGTCGGCGGTCGGTTCCCATTCGACGGCGTACACGCCGAGCGGCCGCGGGGTGGTGACGGAGCGCGCGGCCTGCCACCACGCGGCCAGCGCGACCGGATCGAAGAACGCGCCGAGCACGCGCGTCGGCGCGGCGGTGATGAGGACCGAGTAATCGAACGAGAGCGGCTGCGCTTCGCGGGGCACCGCCGCATGCTAGCGACTACCGGCAGACGAGTAAAGCGACTATGATCTTTTGATGGTTGCGCCAGTCGAGTCCAGGCCTATCGAACCCGCGTCGGACCGGCCGCAGGCCGACGAGTCCTGGGACGAGCATTACCGCGACGAACGCGACGCGGCTTTTTTGTATCGCGCGCTGGCGGCGGTGGAAACCGATGCGGAGCGGAAGCAGTTGTTCGCCAAGCTCGCGGTCGTGGAGGATCGCCACGTCGAGCGGTGGCAGGAACTGTTCACCCACAGCGGCCGGCCGTTGCCGCCCTACGCGACCGCGGGACGCACGCGGCTGCTCGCGTGGGTCGCGAAACGCTTTGGCACGTCGCTCATCCTGCCGATGATGCTGGCCGAGGAAGGGCGCGAGGTGCAGGCGTATCTCGGCATGGCACGTCAGTCCAGCCACCGGCAGACGCACCAGGCCGCTGTCGATATCGCGTCGGATTCGGCGGTGCACGCCCGCGAGCTCGCGGAAATGATGGGGCGGGAGGGGGAGCCGTGGCACGTCGGCGGCACGGCCGGGTACCTGCGCAGCATCGTGTACGGGTTCAACGACGGCCTGACCGCGAACTTCGGCCTGGTCGCCGGCGTGATCGGCGCCAACGTCGCACCGCAGCTCCTGATCGTCACGGGCGTGGCGGGCGCGCTCGCCGACGCGCTGTCGATGG
>JANNHC010000053.1:0-6815 GCA_031404215.1 Acidobacteriota bacterium | reverse complement strand
GCCGAGGTGGCGTCGGTCGGCGGGTTCGTGCAGCAGTATCAAATCGACGTCGATCCCCATCGTCTTCGCCAGTACGGGCTGCCGATGAGCGCCGTCGTCTCGGCCGTGCGCGAGAGCAACCGTAACGTCGGAGGGAACGTTCTCGAATCGAACGGCGCGTGGCTCATCGTGCGTGGCGTCGGGCTCATCGCTTCCGTCGAGGACATCAGGAAGATCGTGATCGGCGCGTCCCGCGGCGTGCCTGTGTACGTCGAGCAGATTGCGGAGGTCAAGATCGGCGACGCCTTTCGCGTCTCATCGCTGGTCAAAGGCACGAAGGAGGCCGTGGGCGGTGTCGTCGTCGCCCGAACCGGCGTGAACACGAAGCACGTCATCGACGCCGTCAAGGCGCGGATCGCGCAGATCGAACCGGGACTGCCCCCGGGCGTGACAATCGTGCCGTTCTACGATCGGTCCACGCTGATTGAACAGGCGGCCGGCACGCTTCGCACGGCGCTCCTCGAGGAGGTCGTTCTCGTGACGCTGGCGCACGTCGTCTTTTTGATGCATTTCCGCTCCATCCTCATCGTCACGATTCCGCTGCCGCTGGCGGTACTGATCTCGTTTCTCGGGATGCACTACGCCGGCGTCTCGTCCAACATCATGAGCCTGGCGGGCATCGCAATCGCAATCGGTGTACTCGTCGATGCGGGCATCGTGGTCACCGAGAACGCCTTCCGGTTCATGGAGCAGCAGGGGGTAGACCCCCGCGATCGCCGTCGTGTCCTGGAGACGGTGCTGGCGTCCACCCGGCTGGTCGGCCGCCCCGTGTTTTTTTCGATGGCGATCATCCTGCTCGCGTTCGTCCCCGTCTTCGCGCTGACGGGACAGGAAGGGAAGCTGTTCCACCCGCTCGCCTTTACCAAGACGTTCGCGGTCCTGGCCGCCACGGTTGTATCGGTCACCCTCGTTCCCGTGCTATGCAGCCTGCTGCTCGGGGGGCCGGTTCCGTGCGGAGGACTCCAATCCCGTGATGCGCGGACTGCGGCGGTTGTATCGTCCGGCCCTGGAATTCGCGCTCGCGAGACGCGCACTGACGGTCGCGGTCGCCGGCCTGTTGTTCGCAGGAGCCTTGTTTCTCGCGCGAGGGATCGGCAGCGAGTTCATGCCGCCCCTCAACGAAGGCGACCTCCTGTTCATGCCCATCGCCGACCCGAGCATTTCGCTCGACGAGAACACACGAATCGCCGCGACGCAGAACGGCATCCTCACGTCGTTCCCCGAGGTGGCCTATGCGGTCGCAAAAGTGGCGCGCGCCGATACATCCACAGACCCCTCGCCGCTCAACATGACCGAAACGGTGGTCCACCTGAAGCCGCGATCGGCGTGGCGTGCAGGCATGACGCTGGACCGCCTGAGGGCCGAGATGGGGCACGCGGTGCAGGTGCCCGGGGTGTCGAACATCTGGACCATGCCAATCATCAACCGGATCGACATGCTGACCACCGGTATCCGCTCGGAAGTCGGCGTGAAGGTGTTCGGCAACGACCTCGGCACGCTCGAAAGACTCGCGCGTCACGTGGCGGACGTCGTGCGCCGCGTGCCCGGGTCCAGCAACGTGTACCCCGAGCAGGTCACGAGCGGGCAGTATCTCAATATCGAAGTGGATCGGGCCGCTTCGGCCCGGTACGGAATCAGGGTGGGCGATATCCAGGACGTCATCGAAACCGCGGTGGGTGAGACGGTGTTGACGATGACCATCGAAGGCCGTGCCAGGTTTCCGGTGCGCGTGCGGTACGGACCGGAGTACCGGGCGGATGCGCGGGCGCTGGGCCAGGTGCTCGTCACCGCGCCGGACGGCGCCCAGATTCCCCTCGCGCAGCTGGCTCGAATCGAACATGCACGGGGTCCGGCCATGATCTCCTCGGAGAACGGATTGCTGCTCGCGACCGTGCTCCTCAACGTGCAAGGACGCGACGTCGGTGGATTCGTCCAGGAGGCGCGCGAGACGGTCGCCCGCGAGGTCGCACTGCCGAACGGCTACTACATCGGGTGGAGTGGACGCTGGGAAAACCAGGAGCGAGCGCGGCAGCGGCTCCAGATTGTGATCCCCATCGCGCTGGTGATCATCTTTGTCCTCCTGTACTTCACGTACGGCTCCGCGATCGAGGCCGCGCATGTGTTGCTCGCGGTCCCGTTCGCCCTGACCGGCGGGGTGTACTTGTTGTGGCTGCTCGGCTACAACTTCTCGGTGGCGGTCTGGGTCGGCTTCATCGCCCTGTTCGGCACGGCCGTGCAAACAGGCGTCGTGATGGTCATCTATCTCGAAGAGGCGGTCGAGCGGAAGCGCCTGCAGGTCGGCGGGACACTCACCCGGGCCGCGTTGAGGGACGCCGTCCTCGAGGGCGCTCTGCTTCGACTCCGGCCAAAGGTCATGACGGTGTCCACCGTCATCGCGGGCTTGCTGCCGATCATGTGGAGCCAAAGCGTGGGCGCGGAGGTGATGAAGCCCCTCGCCACGCCCGTGCTGGGCGGGATGATCTCGTCGCTGCTCCACGTGCTCATCGTCACGCCCGTGATCTTCTTCTGGATTCGCGAGCGGCAGCTTGGCCTGCAACACGAGGCACGCCTGGCCTCGAGAGTGCCCGTCGGAAGCCGGCGCCTGTTCGTTGCGGCTGTGATTCTCGCCGCCGTCGCCGGCGGCGGATGGCTGGCGTGGCGGCTGGCCAAGGGCGCCGCGGACGACGGGCGATCAACGGGAGTGCAGGCCGGCGTCGTCCAGACCGTGCGGTCTGGGGAGACGGAGATCGTGCTGCGATCGCCGACGGGCACGCTCCGCCGGGGCCTGAACACCTTTACGATCGAATTCCGATCGCCGGCTGGAGCGCTGTTGGACGTCGGCACCGTGCAAGCGGCGGCGAACATGACGATGCCCGGTATGGTGATGCCCGGCAACTTGCAGGTGACGTCCGCCGGAGTGCCGGGCCGATATACCGCGACCGCTGAATTCGGCATGGCGGGAACCTGGCAAATGCGCATCGAGTGGGCCGGCCCTGCAGGGAGCGGCTCCGTCAGTTTCGAAGGGGCGGTGCAATGATCACATCACGACACGTTCTGGCCTCGATCCTCGCAGCGCTCCTCACCTCAACGGCGGTGCGCGGGCAGGATCCCGCGCCCGGCGGGGCGTACATGGACGAGCAGGCGGGCGTCACGCTCGAGGCCGCGATAGTGCGGGCACTCGAGCGCGAGCCGTCACTTCGGGCGGTGCGCGCGGACGTCGCGGTCGCACGCGGCCAGCGCCAGCAGGCGGCGCTCAAGCCGAACCCGACCCTCTCGTTCGAACGTCGCGAGGAACCGGCTGGAACCGACAACCAGACCACAGTCAGTGTCGCGTGGCCCCTGGATTTGTTCCGCAAGATCGGGCGGGTGCATACGGCCGATCGCGAAATGGAAGCCACGCACCTGGCCGTGATCGATCGCGAGCGCCTGCTCGCCGCGGAAGTGCGGATGCAGTACGGCGCCACCGTCGCGGCGGTTCGTGATCTGGCCGTCGCCGGCGACCTCGTGTCGGCTGTGAGCCGGCAGTTCGAGTTGCTGCGGGCTCGCGTGCAGGAAGGAGCGACACCAGCCCTCGAGCGCGACCTGCTCGATGTGGAACTGCGCCGCCTCGAGACCGCGCGACTGCTGGCCGCCGGCCGGACCGATGCCGCGCTCGTCGAGCTCAAGCGGCTGCTCGGCATGTCTCCGGAACAGCCGCTCATGCTTCGCGACTCGCTCGAGAGCCTCGTCCGCAGCCAGCATTCCGACCCGACGGGCCCCGCGGGGGCGCCGGCATCACGGACGCAGCGTCCTGACGTGCTCGAGGCCGAGAGCCGAATCAAGGTGGCGGACGCGCGCGTGGATCAGGCGCGGCGTGAGGGGCGTGTGGACGTGAGCCTCTTTGGCGCGTACATGCGGATGGATGCTGGATTCATGCAGCAGGGATTTGGCTCAGGAGGACAGCTGGAGCGCGTACGAGGACGCTTTCAGTACCTGGCCGCGGGCGCCATGGTCATGGTGCCGCTCCGGAACCGCAACCAGGGACAGGTGGCCGCGGCACAAGCGGAACGTGCGGGCGCGGACGCACGACGGGAAGCAGTTGAACTCGCGGCAAGCGCCGAGATCGCCGCCGCCCGGGCGCGGCGCATGCAGGCGCAACGGGCCGTCGCGCTGTACGCCGGTAGCGCACGCGGGCTCGCGCGGCAGAATCTTGACGTCGTCGCGAAAACGTTCGAATTGGGGCGGGCCACGGTGTTCGACATGCTGTCGGAGCAGCGTCGATACCTGGAAGTGGAACAGAGTTACACCGCCGCGCTCCGGGAAGCCTGGGAAGCACACGCCGCGCTCAAGCGCGCGTTGGGAGAGTTGCGATGACTGACGATTCACGGCTGACGCTGCGATGGGCGGTTGCGGCGAGCATTGCCGTCCTGCTGGTCGCGACCGGAGGCGCGGCAAGCTATCTGCTGACGCGCACCTCGCTGCGGCCAGCCCCGGCGCCGAACCAGACATCAGACGGGCCGGCGAGTCCGACCTCACACAGCGCCGGGCATAACGCGCCGCCTTCCGCTGCCGCGACGACCGATGCGCCCGGCGCCACGCTGTCGGATGTCACCGTCACGCTGACCACGGAAGCGGTGGAGCGCGCGGGCATCACGGTGGCGGCCGTCAGGACCGGAAGCGGCGCAACAGCCATGCGAATCCCCGGCGTGGTTGAAGCCAACGCCTACAAGCAGGTCGTGGTGACGCCCATCGTGTCCGGGCGCATTACACGTGTGCTCGTGGAGCTCGGCCAGCACGTCAACCGCGGTCAGACGCTGGCGCAGATCTTCAGCCCTGAGCTTGCGGACGCCCAGGCGAGATTCGTGTCCGCGCGAGCGGAACTCGAAGCGCACGAGCGGGAGCTTCAGCGGACGGAGACGCTCGTCGAGATTGGCGCAGCCAGCCGCCAGGAGCTCGAGCGCATTCACGCCGGGCACACCGCGCGCACGGCGGAGGTGCAAAGCGCGCGTTCCCGTCTCCTGCTGCTCGGCGTCTCCACCGTCGCAGCCGACCGCCTGGTCCCCGGAAACCCCATCGATGCCGCGACGAGCGTACCGGCACCTCTCTCCGGCGTCGTGACGGAACGCCTCGCCAACGTGGGCCTGAACGTTGATCCCGCGACGAAGCTGTTCACGGTGGCCGATCTGTCGTCGGTCTGGATCATGGCGGATGTGTACGAAAGGGACGCCTCCCGGGTTCGGATCGGGAGCGCCGCCGCGGTCACGACGGCAGCGTATCCGGCCCTCGCGGTCCCGGGGCGGATCAGTTACATCGATCCGCAGGTGAATCCGGACACGCGGACGATCAGAGTGCGTGTCGAGGTGCCCAATCCCCGGACCGAGCTGCGCCTCGGCATGCTGGCCGACGTCTCGATAGCGGAGCCTGCTCAGGCCTCCGTACTGCTCATTCCACGTGCCGCCGTTCAAAACGTCGATGACCGTCGTGTCGTGTATCTCGTGAATCAGAGGGAGCCGCGGCAGTTCGTCGAGCGCGAGGTTCGCCTCGGCGAGGCGGTGGGAGACCAGCTCCCTGTCCTTGCGGGTCTGAACTTGGGCGACATCATCGTCGGCGAAGGGAGTTTCTACGTGCGTGCCGAGCGCGAGCGATTGGGCTTGCGCACTCGGCCGAGCGGGGCGCCGCCTGGAGCAAGGGCAGATCCGCCCGGGACAGCGCGGGAATCCAACGTGCAGACCGCGCGCGTTACGGTCGGGGACCAGGCCTTTGAGCCATCGCGGTTGACGCTGCGCGCGGGTGTGCCGGCACGCGTCACATTCGTTCGCACCAGCGACAAGACCTGCGCGAAAGAGGTGGCGTTTCCTTCGCTGAACATCACGCGCGCGTTGCCGCTCAACCAGCCCGTCGTCATCGAGTTCACACCCGCAAAGGGAGAACTGGCGTTCGCCTGCGGTATGAACATGCTGCGGGGCACGATCGTCGCCGAGTAACGCTCGCTGTCGATCAACGCTGAACCATGTATCCAGTCCTTTTCCGCGTCGGCACCTTCGAGATCACCAGCTTTGGCGTCATGGTGGCTGTCGCCGCCCTGGTCGGCGTCTGGCTGTTCCGCAGCGAGCTGCGGCGGACACGACTGCCGCAGGACGCTGCGGACGCGGGAGTCGTCGGCGTCGTCGGCGGGCTCGCCGGTGCAAAGCTGCTGTGGACTCTGGAGCATGCAGGCGAATCCCCATTGACCGAGTTGCTGTTCTCGCGCGGTGGTTTGAGCTGGTACGGCGGGCTGGCTGGCGGGGTCGGAGCGGGTCTGATCTACATCATCGCGCGAGGATGGCCCATCGTCCCGACTCTCGCTGCGGCGACTCCGGCTCTCGCGTTTGGACACGTGATCGGACGACTCGGCTGCTTTCTCGTCGGCGACGACTACGGCCGGCCGACAGATCTTCCCTGGGGCGTAGCGTTCCCCGACGGGTTGCCGCCGACGGCCGTGCGTGTTCATCCCACGCAGTTGTACGAGGCAATCGGCCTTGTCGCACTTGGATGGCTACTACTCCGGTGGCGGCGCAGCGGCGTCCCGGACGCGATCGTGCTCGGGCGTTATCTGATCGGTGCAGGCGCGCTGCGATTCGTGATCGAGTTCATCCGCGTGAACGACCGCATTGCCCTTGGGCTCACTGTGGCGCACCTCGTTTCGATTTTTGTCGCCGCGGTCGGGGCCGGCATGCTGGTCGCCCATCGTCGTGTGCACCACCCGACCTGAAGGGCAACAACCTGCTAGCGGTCGTCGAGGGGCAGGGTGACGATGA
>JANNHC010000052.1:0-6504 GCA_031404215.1 Acidobacteriota bacterium | reverse complement strand
GGCCGCTTCGCCATTCTGAACGACCCGCAGGGCGCCATGTTCGCCGTGTTCAAGTTCTCAGTATAGGGTCGGGGCTTGAGCCCCGGCCCGTCTCCGCCGAACGCATCGACCGTGAAGCGGCAAGAATGATGGCCGAGGCGAAGGTTCAGGGCAGCCGGGTCGATGGATACGACGATCGCGGACTTCGCAAAATTTATCGCCGGCTTTTCGCGCGGGGACGGGCTGTCGGCGAAGTCACGCGCCGAGATGGTCAGGCCGCAGATTGCTATCACCGCGCCGAGCCAGTTTCCGACCCTGTCGGAAGCGACATCGCCAGCCATGAAGGCTCGCCGGCTATCGGCCATAACGACACGACCGGCAACCAGGCGATCTGCGTCGAGAAGGGCAGACGGTGCGTGCTGTTCCTCTCGAACGATGTGCGCGCGGAAAGCCTGTACCAGCGATTGACCGAGGCGACGCTCGGCGACCCGGGCATGCCTTGGGCCTGGGAAGGATATGTTCCGATTCTCAGGCCTGCAGCCACTCGTCCAGGTGGGCGGCGACGAACTCGTCATCCGATAGGTGGGGATACGCCTGGCACACCCGGTCGATTTCTTCCGCTTGACCCGGACCAAGCGTTTCATTCGGATCGAGACAGCGCGCACTTGCCAGCAGGCCCTGACGGCGCAACACTTCGTTGATGCCGGGGACGCAGCCCGCGAACGTGTTCGCCGCGTCGAAGAAAGCGGCGTTGGCATCGGTGACCTCGGCGCCGAACCGCAGGAGCATGACCGGCACGTGTCCGCTGGTCACCGCCGTGTGACACTCGGCGAGGATCGCCGCCGCGCTCGTCGTCCACACGGCCCAGTGGCCCAGCAATCCGCCCACGATCCGCCGCTCAATCGTCCCGCCCCCGGTTTGGAAGCGATAGGGAGTGATCAGGTCGCCCACGATGTTGTCGTCGTTGCCGGTGTAGAGCGCGATGTCGTCGCGCCCAGAGTCGGCGAGCGCGCGTACGACGTCGAGCGTCTGATACCGATTGAACGGTGCAATCTTGATCGCGACGACGCGTGGGATTTCGACGAAGCGTCGCCAGAACGCATAGCCGAGCGGCCGGCCGCCGACGAGCGGCTGCAGGTAGAAGCCGACGATGGGCAGGATCTCCGCCACGTGCTTGCAGTGCGCGATCAGCTCCGCATCCGTGGCCTTGCTCAGGGCTGCCAGGCTGAGAAGTCCGGCATGATAGGCGTGGTCCGCGAGCGTCGCGGCTTCGGCGAGCGCCTGCGCCGTCTCACCGCAGATCCCGCCGATACGAATCAGCGGGGCCTTGCGGCCGCGGTCCGCGCGATCCATTTCCTCGCGCCCCAGCGCGAGCACCGGCTCGAACAGGCCGATGCGCGGGTCGCGGATGGCGAACTGGGTCGTATGGACGCCGACGGCGAGTCCTTCCGCCCCCGCCGCCACGTAGTACCGCGTCAAGGCTCGCTGGTGCCGTTCGTCAAACACTCCGTTCGCGTCGAGCGCAAGAGGATGCGCCGGGATGACGAGTCCACGTCGCAGTTCTTGTCGTAGTTGATTGATGGTCATAAGGGCTCAGGGCTGAGGGTCAAAACCGGCCGTCGCGCGATTCGAAGTGGGTGGGCTTGCCGTGGCTGACGCCTCCGCGTGCGATCCAGTCGGCGGTCCAGGCGATCAGCCGAGGAGCATCAACCCTCGGCGGTCCAAAGAGTGACCATCCACGCGCACCGTTACTGAGGAGGGCGTCATCGGCCTCCTGACCCGTGAACGATACGGCACGTCCCAGCCTTCCGGCCAGCTCTTCGGACGTCGCACGGACACTGAGCTCTTCGGGGCCCGCGATGTTGAGGATGACGGCCGGGCTTGCCGCCTGCCCGAGCGAGGCGAGCGCCATCGCATTGGCGTCGGCCTGCCAGATCGCGTTGAAATAGCCCATGGTGACGTCGATCGCCTGCCCGGCGGCGACGCGCCGCGCGAGATCAGCGAGGACGCCATATCGCATCTCGACGGCGTAGTTCAGCCGCAGGATCGCAGTCCGGATTCCCTGCGCGATACTGAAATACTCGAACATCCGCTCGCGGCCGAGACAACTCATGGCGTACTCGCCCGCGGGTTGCGGTGGATCCGCTTCCGTCGAGCCGCCGGTTCCAGCCCGAGCCAGGCCGTAGACATTTCCGGTCGAGAACGCGACGACACGGCTTTTTGGATAGCGCCGGCACACCAGCGCCGGCACATAGCTGTTCATCGCCCAGGTGAGCGGCTCGAACCCCGTCGAGCCGAACTTCCGCCCGGCCATGAAGATCACGTTCGCCGCGTCAGGCAGCCGGTCGATCGCCTGCTCATCCAGCAGATCGCACCGGATGGTTTCGACGCCGTGCGCCTGCAACTCCGCCTCGTGTTCAGGCGCCGAGAAGCGCGCGACGCCGACGATGCGGCGCCGCACGCCAGCGGCGTCCGATGCGCGCCGGGCCATCCGTGCCAGCGACGGGCCCATCTTGCCCGCCACCCCCAGCACGAGCAGGTCCCCATCGATGTCGCGCATCGCCCGGACGACGTATGGGGGTGGATCGCTGAGGAGATCCTCAAGAGCGGTGACGTTGGTGATGGAGTCGGGAAGCGGGATCGACATCATGTGCGATGTCATGATATTCCGTGCAACCGGAATCCGGAGACCTCAACAATCAGCGCGGGAGACTCCCAGAAATGCCGTCATCTGATCCACCAGACCCGTCCGTTCGAGCGACGCCCCCGGACGTCACGTACCGTGCCATGCAGCCGGAAGACACCGACGCTGGCCTCCGTCTGTGCCGACTGAGCGGATGGGACCAGGTGGCGCGCGACTGGGAATGCTTCCTCGCCGGGAAGCCGCCAGCCGTCGTCGCAGCGATTCGCGGCGGGCGGGTCATCGGCACCGCGGCCACGCTGAGATTCGGCGGGCGCTTCGGCTGGATCGGCATGGTCCTGGTCGATCCGGATGCGCAAGGACAGAGGCTGGGCACGTCGCTCCTGACGTGGGCGCTTGACACCTTGCGCGACCTGCCGGCGGTCCGTCTGGACGCCACGCCAGCGGGACACGCGTTGTATCAGAAGCATGGATTCGTCGAGGAGTACCGGCTTCGGCGAATGGAGGCGACCGGGGTCACGGTGGTGCAGCAGCCGTATCCCGCGATCCAGCCGATGACGCCGGACGATCTGTCTGACGTGTTCGCGATGGATGAGCACGTGTTCGGTGCGCCGCGCGCGCCATTGCTCGGATGGATGTACGCGGGGGCGCCGGAGTACGCGTTCGTGGCGCGGAAGGACGGACGGCTTGCCGGGTATCTGCTTGGACGGCACGGACATCAGTTCGAGCATCTCGGGCCGATTGTCGCGTCCGATGCGCGAACGGCGGAAGAAATGGCCGCGACCTGCCTGGCGCGCACTGGCGGTCGCGCGTTCATCGTTGACGCGGCGTGTCATAACGAGCCGTGGAATCTCTTTCTCGAGCGAGCCGGTTTTCGTGAGCAGCGTCCCTTCATCCGGATGCACCGCGGCGGACACCCGCCGTTTGGCGATCCGCAGCGGCAGTTTGCGATGTTGGGACCGGAGTTCGGATGAGCGTGGGGCAGCTGACCCGCTGCTGGCGCCTCGCATGCGGACCTCGCTTCCGACTAGAATCCATGGGACACCATGGCCAGGGTAATCCTCACGCTCGTGACTCTTCTTTCAGGCTGTGGGCTATGGGCATCGGGCTCAGGCATGATGGCGCCGCAAGCCCAGAGCCTGAAGTCCGAGGCCCTAACCCCGCCTTGGATTGAGCCCGACTTTCCTTTCTTCTCCTCCGTCGTGGACGCGCGTCGCGCCGGCGCGGGATTCCCCACGAACAATCTGACGCCGCGTGCGCTCGTGCTCAGGGTCGGCCTCGATCACTGGGTCGCGTTCGACATAGATTTGCTGCGTGTCGCGGCCATCTGGCGAGGACCAGGCGTCACGCCGGCCGCGCTGGCGCCAGGTTCGTACCATCGGCCCGATCGCAAGACACCGGGCGGTCAATCGCCGCTCCCGGAGCCTGACGGAACGGTGTGGCTTGCCAACGGCATCTATCCCGGGTGGCAGACCGGAATGCGACTGATGTACGAGGATCCGCGCGAGCCCGCGCCGAGCCCAGAGGAGGTCGGCCGCGGCCCCCTGTCCGAAGAGGCTGGGCGGTTCAAGGCCATACGCCAGGTTCGAGATGGGGTGGTGCTCGAGTACACCGCCGGCGGCGCGGACGTGCGCGAGCGCCTGACGGTGTCCGAGGCAAACAGTGCCTGGACGCTGGTGCGGCATTTCCGCGTCGGGCCCTCGGCCCGTCAGCTCTGGGTCGCGCTGGGGGCCACCTCCGCAGTCGTCGGCCTGGTCGAGCCCCTGTCCGCGACATTGTCGTTGGAGCAAGTCCCCGGGCCAGTCCCGGCATGGGCCGTGCGCGTGCCGGCACACCAGGCGCCGGTCGCATTTTCCGTCGCGTTCAGGAGTGGCCCGGCGGCGCCGCCGGGCGCACAGCGCACGATGCCCTCTGACGCGCCCGCGGCGAGATGGCCCCAGGACGTGACAACCACGGTCACGCGATCCACATCCAAGGACGCTTACGTCGTGGACGACATCGCGTTGCCGCTCGACAATCCGTGGCGCCGCAAGGTGCGAATGGGGGACATCCAGTTCCTCCACGACGGCACCGGCGCCGGCGTAACGCTCGATGGTGATGTCTGGTTCATCCGTGGATTGAGCGATGCCGGTGGGGGAGTCGCGCGCTGGAAGCGCTTCGCGTCCGGCCTGCACGAGCCGCTGACGCTGGCGATTCGCGACGAGCAGGTGTACGTCTTCGATCGCAATGGCATCTGGCGCCTGCGCGACACCAACGGCGATGGCGAGGCCGACGTCCACGATCTGTTTTCCAACGCGTTCGCGCAGACGGCCGACATGCGTGAGTTCCCGAGCACATTGCGGCTCGCGCCCGGCGGGGAGTTTGTGATCGCCAAGGGCGGACAGGAGGCGGCGACGCTGGGGAAGCACAACGGCAGCGTGCTCCGTGTCTCGTCCGACGGTCGCCGTTCCACGGTCCTCGGCTACGGATTCCGCCAGCCGAACATCAGCGTCAATGTGCGAACCGGACTCGTCCTCGCGAGCGACCAGCAGGGCAACTACATTCCGAGCACGCCGCTCCACATCGTCAAGGACCGGCAGTTCTACGGGTTTCTCAGCGACAAACGGCCGCGCGAGGTCTACCCCGCGCCGATCGCCGAGCCGCTGACCTGGATGCCGCACGCGGCCAACGCGTCAGCCATGTCGCAGGTGTGGTTGTTCGGTGCGCGAATGGGACCGCTCAACGACAGCCTCGTGCACATCGGGTTCAACAACCCCGAGCTCTTTCGCGTGCTGTTGAATAATCGCGGCGCGAAGCCGCAAGCGGCGGTGGTGAGCATCACGCGCGCGTTCGACTACCCGACGCTCAACGGCTCGGTAAACCCCGTAGACGGCCAGCTCTACATCGCGGGCTTCCAGATCCTCGGTTGGGGGACGACTGCCACTCGGCTGGCCGGCCTGGGACGTGTCCGGTACACCGGCGGGCTCTCAACGCTTCCGCGCGAAATCGTGGCGATGGACAAGGGGATCCTCCTGCGATTCGACGAGCCGGTTGACCGGGCAAAGGCCTCCGACCCCGACAACTACGCGCTCGCGAGCTGGCACTACAGGCGCACGTACCAGTACGGCTCTCCGCAGCTCAAGGCCGACGACACGCCTGGCATCGATCGTCTGCCGCTGAGCAGCGCGTACCTGTCGAAGGATGGGCGCACGGTGTTTGTCGGCGTAGCCGGCATGAGGCCGGTGATGCAGATGCGTCTGGGCTGGTCGCTTGCCACGGCTGGGGGCGTTGGATTTCAGGAGACGGCCTACTTCACGCCCTACGATCTGCCGCCGTTCAACCCGCAGTCAGAGGGGTTTGGCGAGCTCACGGTCGATCGATCACCGCGGGCCACGGCCGTGGACGCGTCCGCACCCGTCAGCGTCGAGGAGGGCCGCCGCCTGTACCGGGCATACGGCTGCATCGCCTGCCACGCGACCGACAGCACGCCGCTGACCAAGCTTGGGCCGTCATGGAAAGATCTTTACGGGAGCGAGCGCACGTTCGCCGGTGGCGTCGTGCGGGTGGTCGCCGATGATGAGTACCTCCGGGAATCGGTGCTCCAGCCGGCGGCGAAAGTCGTGTCGGGTTACGAGCGCGGCGACGTCAGCATGCCGAGTTATTCAGGAGTGCTGACCGATTCCCAGATCGAATCGGTCATCCTGTTTATCAAGAGCTTGAAATAGCAGCCATGACGAAGCAGAACCTTCTCCTCGCGGCGATTCTGGTGAGTGCCGGCCTGTCGGCGGGTATGCGGGCGCAGAATTAAAGTCGAAATAAGCCCTTTTCTTGCCTCAAATGTAGCAAATTTGTAACACTCGAATGTCCATTATTCCGGAAACTAATCGAGTCAATCTCGACGTCTC
>JANNHC010000051.1:0-15113 GCA_031404215.1 Acidobacteriota bacterium | reverse complement strand
ACGCGTCACGATCTTGTGCCGGTGCCTGGAGGTCACGCGCAGCGGGTTTTACGTGGCATCGACGCTCCGAATCGCCACGACCGCGTGACGACCGGCGGCTGACCGTCCTCGTCCAGGCGTCGTTTGACGAGAGCAAACAGCGCTATGGCAGCCCGCGCATTCACGAAGACCTGATCGGGCAGCATGAGCAGGTGAGCCGCAAACGGGTCATCCGGCTGATGCAGCAAGAAGGCCTGGTCGCGCGAGCGCGCAAACGGTACAAGCTCACGACGATGAGTGATCACGATCAGCCCGTCGCTGCCAATCTGTTGGATCGGCAGTTTGCGGCGGCGGCGCCGAATCAGCGGTGGGTCGGCGACACGACCGAGTTCGTCATCGGGAGCAGCGGCAAGCTCTACTTGGCGGCGGTCTTGGATCTGTTCTAAAGCTAAGGCCGCTCTGGGCCAATTGCCCTCAGCTGTCCTGGTGGGCCTAGTCCTAGTTGGCCATAGGGGAACGAGGCTTTGGCAGGGCGAAGGGATTGCGAGTAACCATCCGAAAGATTTGGTAGATTCCCCGGCCTTCCGCACGTCGGCCCGTGCGGGCCGAGGATCACTCCGAGAAGTCCCAGCACCGCGTAAATCCGGCTGACCCGGGCACACATCCAGGGGACGGTCGATCGTAAACTGATGCGGGACACGATGGAAGCCATGAAAGCGGCGGGGCCATTGTCGCGGCGGGAATGGCTCGCACAGACTCTCGCCCTGCTGGCGACAGGTTGCGCCTCTAGACCGACGCCGGATCGGACGCCCCTTACCCTCGAGCGCGCGGGTCGCATCGAGACGGTCACGGGTCCCGTCGCGCCGGATCGGCTCGGGGTCACGCTGATGCACGAGCACATCCTCGTGGATTTCATCGGCGCAGCCCAGGTGAGTCCGTCGCGATACGACCCGAATGCCGTCTTCAGCGCGGTGCTGCCGCATCTGCAACAGGCCAGGCGATTGGGATGCGAAACGCTGGTCGAGTGCACGCCGGCCTACCTGGGCCGCGATCCGCGGCTGCTGAAACGGTTGTCCGAGGCCTCCGGGATCAACATCCTGTCGAACACCGGCTATTACGGGGCCGCGAAGGACAAGCACCTCCCGGCGCACGCGTTCGACGAGAGCGCTGAACAGCTTGCCGCGCGATGGATCCGCGAGTGTGAGGGCGGCATCGACGGTACAGGGATCAAGCCCGCGTTGATGAAGATTGGCGTGGACGAAAGTCCTCTTTCGGCAGTCGACGCGAAGCTGGTGACCGCCGCGGCGTTCACGCACCGGGAGACGGGCCTTCCCGTCGCCTCTCATACCGGTACGGGAGCAGCCGCGCTCGAGGAACTCGACCTGCTCGAACGTGCCGGGGTGCCGCTCTCGGCGTTCATCTGGGTGCACGCCCAGGCGGAGCGCAACGACACGTTTCATGCGCGCGCGGCACGACGAGGTACATGGGTGGAGTTCGATGGCATCAGCGAAACGACCGTCGTGCGCCACGTCGAGCTCGTGCGCGGGATGAAGGATCAGGGGCTGCTCGGACACGTGCTGTTGTCGCACGACGCTGGCTGGTACCGTGTCGGCGAGCCGGGCGGCGGTCAGTTCCGCCCCTACGACACGCTCTTCACCGCGTTCATCCCTGCCCTGAAAGCAGCGGGATTCACCGACACAGAAGTTCAGCAGGTGCTCGTCACGAACCCCCGCCTGGCGCTCTCGCGGAGCGCCCCCGCCGAGCGGGTGACGATTCAATCTTGATCAGCTCGACGTCGAACAGCATCCCCCTCGGCGCGCCTGGACGTCCGCCGTAGGCCAGCCGTTCGGGAATCACCGCCGGAGCCGATACAATCGCCCAGCCAGGAACGTGAAGGGACACCAATATGAAGCGACTTCTGGGCGTACTTCTCGCCGCCACCGTCGTGACCTCGCCGGCTCATCATGCGCAGTCGAACGCGGCCCAGCGCACAGCATCCGCACCCGCATCGACGGAGTGGCCGACGTACGGGCACGATCCCGGCGGTATGCGCTTTTCGCCCGTCACCCAGATTACGCCGGCGAATGTCGGCCAGCTGAAGGTGGCCTGGGTGTATCACATGAGGCCCGAAGCCGCGGCCATTCCAGAGGACAGGGAACGGCCAGGCCTGGCTTCAAGTCAAACCACGCCGCTCGTCGTCGGTGGCGTGATGTACATCTCCTCGCCGTATCGCCGCGTAGTCGCGCTCGATCCGACCACGGGAAAGGAAGTGTGGGTCTTTCAACTCGCCTCGGGCAATGCCTCGACGCGGGGGGTCGAGTACTGGCCGGGCGACGCGCAGACGCCCGCTCAGATCGTGTTTGGCACCAGCAACGGAAAGCTCTTCTCCCTGAACGCGAAGACCGGCACGCTCAACGAGGCATTCGGCGACAAGGGTATCGTTGACCTGAACACGCCCGAGATCCTCCAGGGGCTGCCCGGCAGCGACGGCTTGACCTCGCCGCCGATCATGTATCGGAACCTCATCATCACCGGCGGCCGCACGCAGGAGAACCCACCCAAGGGGCCGGCGGGCGACGTCCGCGCCTGGGACATTCACACCGGCAAGCTGGCCTGGACATTCCGGTCGGTGCCGCGCGCGGGAGAGAAACACAACGATACGTGGGGTGGCGACAGCTGGAAGAACCGTTCGGGCGTCAACGTCTGGGGGTTCCTGACCGTGGATGTCCCGCGTGGCATCGTGTACATGCCGTTTGGCGCGCCGTCGGTCGATCAGTACGGCGGCGACCGCCCCGGCGACAACCTCTTCGGCACGAGCATCGTGGCGGCCGATGCGAACACGGGGAAGTACTTGTGGCACTTCCAGGTGGTGCATCACGACATCTGGGATGCCGATCTGGCTGGCGCCCCTGCGCTCATCGACGTCACGCAAGGCGGCAGAACGATTCCGGCGGTGGCCGTCATCAGCAAAGTCGGGCTGCTGTTCCTGCTCGATCGCGTGACCGGGAAGCCCATCTATGGGCTTGAAGAGCGGCCCGTTCCTCAAAGCGACGTGCCGCTGGAACGGACATCGAAAACGCAGCCGTTCCCGCTCAAACCTGCGCCGCTTTCCCGCATGACGATGACGGCAGCGGAGATCGCGACCGTCACCCCCGAACTGGAGGCTGCCTGCAGGAAGCTCATCTCGGGTCTACAGCTGGGCGGGCCATACCTTCCGGTCGGCTACAAGCGCCTCCGCGTGCAGTTTCCCGGCAATCACGGCGGGGTCAACTGGGGCGGCACCTCGTTCAATCCGCAGCTTGGTTACCTGTTCGTCAACACGAGCGAGCTGGGGCAACTCTCGGGCGTCACGGATCGCGATCCGACCGCAAGGGGTCCGGCGCAGGCCGCCGGTCAAGGCAACCGTGTTCATCCGGACGGTCCCTATCAGGGAGTGCCTGGCGGGGGGCGCTTCAAGGACGTCGCATCGAACATGATGTGCCAGCAGCCGCCCTGGGGGCAGCTGACGGCGGTCAACGTCAACACGGGCGAGTTCGCGTGGCGTGTGCCGCTCGGTGTCACCGACAGCCTGCCGCCTGACAAGCAGAAGACCGGCCGGCCTGGTAATGGCGGATCAATCGCCACCGCTGGAGGGCTCGTGTTCGTCGGCGCCACCGACGACAGCCGTTTCCGCGCGTTCGACGCGAAGACCGGCAACGAGCTGTGGACCGTCAAGCTTGGCGGCGCCGCGCATGCCACGCCCAGCACGTATCTCGGGAGAGACAGCAGGCAGTACGTCGTCATTACGTCGACGGGCGGCGGCTTTTTCGATGCGCCGCTGACCGACGACAGCATCACGGCGTTTGCACTTCCCGGATCGAAGTAGGGCTGCCCGCGCCATCGCCTGGCTCCGAAATGGGCTAGCGGTCAGCCACATCGTTCAGCGGCACACTCAGAGTCCCTATCGTGACGCCACGCTTCGTCTTGTCTCTTACGCTTCTGCTCGTGTGCGCGATGCCTGCTCCCGGGCAGCGCGACCCCCAGCCGATGGATGTCGAGGCCGTTCGTGCGGCTGCCGCTCAAATGCCCCGACTGCACAGCCTGCTCGTCAGCCGGCACGGGAAGCCGGTGTTCGAGTACTACGCGAAAGGTGCAGGACCGGCGCGCGTCGCCAACGTCAAGTCCGTTTCGAAGAGCCTCATCTCGGCGCTCGTCGGCGTGGCGATTGGCCGGCGCATTCTGGAGAGCGTCAACCAGCCTATCGCGCGCTTCTTCCCGGACGTCACGAAGGATCCCGATCCCCGCAAAGCACGCATCACCGTGGAGGATCTCCTGACGATGCGGTCGGGGCTGGCGTCCACGAGCTTCGACAATTATGGCGCGTGGGTACGCAGCCGGAATTGGGTGACGTACGTCCTCAGTCAGCCGCTCGTGAGCGAGCCGGGGACGACGATGGAGTACAGCACGGGGAGCACCCACCTGCTGTCTGCGATGCTGACGAGCGCGACGAAAGGGAGTACGTGGGCGTTCCTGCAAGAGAGCCTCGGCAGGCCGCTCGGGTTCACCTTCAGCCGGTGGCCGCGCGATCCTCAAGGCATCTATTTCGGTGGGAACGACATGCTGATGACTCCCCGGCAGATGGCTGCGTTCGGTCAGCTGTACCTGAATCGAGGGCGCGTCGGAGATCGGCAGATCGTGCCGGCCTCGTGGGTCGACGCCTCGTGCACCCCGCGCGGGCGTTCCCGGTTCAATCCGGATCAGACGTACGGGTATGGATGGTGGATGCGCGACTTTGCCGGGCGGCAAGGCTGTTTCGCGTGGGGCTACGGCGGGCAGTACATCATGGTCTTCCGCGAGCTCGACCTGGTCGTCGTCACCACGTCGTCCACCGCGGTCAGCGACGAACGCCGCGATCATCGCCAGCAGATATTCGAGCTCGTCGAGCGCCTCATCCTCGCCCCGCTGGCCACCGAACGCCGCTAGTGTGCTGCTGAAAGTAGGACTGAAGGCTAGCGCGCGGCGAGTCGGCGTGCGGCAAGGGGACGAGCGAATGCCGCCTGAAGCGAGTGGTTCGGCATGGCGAGAATCTTCGTGTAGAGCTCGCGCGCCTTGGCCATGTCCGTCTTCTGCTCGTACGACTGCGCGAGCAGGCTCAGGATGAACGGATCGTCCTGGTCGGCCTTCGACAACTCTTCAATCGCCTTGTCGTAGGCGCCCTCATGGAAGGCCACGTAGCCGGCGACGTGCGGATATTGCGCCTGCTGCGCCTGGTCCAGCCTGCCCCGCGCGACGAGCACGCGGACCTCATCGACATGTCGGCGCGCCACGTCGAACTGCTTGCGCCGCGCGGCGATTCTCGCCTGCGCATGGTGCCACCGCATCTCGGTCAGATCGCTCTGCTCCGGCGTGCGCTTCTCGTTCTTCGTCGCGCTCTCGTATCCGGTGCGATACCACTTCTCGGCGTTGGCCGTGTCGCCGGTCTCGAGATACACGCGGCCGAGGGCGTTGGCCGTGCCCCCTGCCGGATCGGTCAAGCCAGCCGAAATCTGTCGGTTGAACAATCGCTCGTAATACTTCGCCGCGTCGGCGGTATGGCCGTCGAACACGTGCGAGATGGCCATGGTTGAGAGTGCCCCGTTGATCTCCGTCTCCGATGCGCCATCGATGGCCTTCTGCAGATGCTGCCGCGCCTCGGCGTACTGTCCCGCGAGGTCCAGCACGCGTCCGATGCCGAGGTGTGCCGCGACGTTGGCTGGTTCAAGGGTGACAATCTGGCGGAACAGGACCAGTGCCTCTTTCTGCTTGCCGTCGGACTCGAGCTGCTGTGCCTGCTTGTTGAGAGCGGCGGCGTCGGCGGGCGGCGCCTGCTGAATCGGGGAAGAAGGCGCGAAGGCCAGTGCGAGCAGCGTCAGGGCGAGGATCGGGTTCGACATATCCTCAGATTATAGCGACGGGCGCGCCGAGCAGCAGGCGATTCTTCGGGGTGATTACGGCCGGAATGGTCTGGGTCCAGACCCGGTAGCCGCCCTGCTCGAGACGCATGGCCCGGACGACATCGATAGCGAGCGGACCGTCCAGCCAGCCGGAGAGCGGACCTGAGGCGCCTCTCGCGAGATCGTGACAGCACGGCAAGACGGCGACCCGCGCGCGTGCCGCGACCGCCAGCGCGAGCACGCGATCCGTCAACGCCCCGCACGCATGGCTCGACACGACCACATCCGTGGACAGAATCTCGACTTCGTCCAGCGCCTTGGCTACAAATGAGACGCGCCCGGACAGGCGTGGCCACGCCTGCAACAGGACCTCGTGCAGCTTGGCGCTCGACGCAGGGAATGTCTGGTCCACGATCAGTGCCTCCGGAGACGAGTCATCCAGGAGCAGCATGATCTGGGCGAGTATCCCGTGGCCGGCCGCCAGATCGACGACGCGGCCGCCGCGAAAGAGCCGTCGGGTTCGGCGCGCAACCTCCCATGCCTCGAACAGTTCTTTGCGCGGCAGGCACCCCGCACGGCAAACGGCGCGGGCGACGCGGTGAAAGAGCGTGCCGGAGGCAAAGCGATCGAGATCGTGGACGGTCAGGCGCGTCTTGGACGAGGACGAGAACACGAATGAGACAGTACACGCTCGAACGCGCGACGATCCGTATAATTACAAGCTGATGCTCGGCCAGACCGTTTCGCATTACCGCATTCTCGAAAAATTGGGCGGCGGCGGCATGGGCGTCGTCTACCGGGCCGAGGATTTGCGGCTCGGGCGTCATGTCGCGATCAAGTTCCTGCCGCCGGAGCTGTCGAGAGACCCGACCGCCGCTGAGCGGTTCCGCCGCGAAGCCCGCGCGGCCTCCGCGCTCAACCACCCGCACATCTGCACCGTGTACGACCTCGGCGAACACGAGGGCCAGCAGTTTCTCGTGATGGAACTGCTCGAGGGTGCCACACTGAAGCGTCTCGTGGACGGCCGGCCGCTCGAGATCGAGCGCGCGGTTGCGCTTGGAATCGAGATCGCAGACGCACTCGACGCCGCCCACGCGCACGGCATCGTGCATCGGGATATCAAGCCGGCCAACATCTTCGTCACCGCCCGCGGCCACGCGAAACTGCTCGACTTCGGTCTGGTCAAGCTGACGGGCGTGGTGGACACCAGGGCCGCCGCCGTGCAACCGACCATGACCGGGGCTGATCTCCTGTCGACGCCAGGCATGGCGATGGGGACGGTGGCGTACATGTCGCCGGAGCAGGCCCGGGGCGAGGACGTGGACGTGCGGACCGACCTCTTTGCGTTCGGTCTCGTGCTGTACGAGATGGTGACGGGAATCCCGGCGTTTTCGAGAGACTCGACCGTCGCCACGCTGGACGCGGTCCTTCACGCGGCGCCCGCAGCGCCAGTGCGGCTGAACCCGACGGTCCCGGCGGAGCTCGAGCGCATCATCGACCGGTCGCTCGAGAAGGATCGCGAGCTGCGCTACCAGACCGCTGCGGAGCTGCGAGCCGAGCTCCGGCGCTTGCGCCGCGGCGCCGACACGCAGCTCACCGCATCCGCGACACCTCCGGCGGTGCCAGCGGCCACGACGCGGGCGCCGCGACGGCTGGGCGCCGCGGTCGGCGTCCTGGCCGCCGCCGCGGCCGTCCTCGCGGCGTTCTGGTTCGCGCCGCGCGCGCCGGCGCTCGCCGCGCAGGACGAGATCGTCGTCTCGGATTTTTCGAACACGACCGGCGAGCCGGTATTCGATGGCACGTTGAAGCAGGCGCTGACCGTGCAGCTGCGCCAGTCCCCCTTCCTGAATATCGTGTCTGACGATCGCGTGCGGGAGTCACTGCGATTCATGGGACGGCCTCCGGACGAGCTGCTGACCGAGGCGGTTGCGCGCGAAATCTGCATGCGCCAGAACGTCAAGGCGATGGTCGCGGGCTCCATTGCCAGCCTGGGCAGCCAGTACGTCGTCATCCTGAACGCGCTCAACTGCACCAACGGTGAGAGCCTGGGCATGGCGCAGGCGCAGGCGCCACGCAAGGAGGAGGTGCTGTCCACGCTCAGCACGGTGGCGACCGATCTGCGCGAGCGGCTGGGCGAGTCTCTCGCTTCGATTCAGCAGTTCGACGTGCCGGTCGAAAAAGCCACCACGTCCTCGCTCGAGGCCTTGAAAGCGTTCACGACCGGCTTGCAGCTCCACTCTTCCGGGCAGCCGGAAAAGGCGATCGCTCATCTGAAGCGCGCCGTCGCGCTCGACTCCGAGTTTGCGCTCGCCTACGCGCAGATCGGGACGGCGTACTACAACCTGCGTGACCCCTACCAATCGCGCGTGTTCACCGCCAAGGCCTATGCGCTCAGGGAACGGGCCAGCGATCGGGAACGGTTTTACATCGAAGCACGCTACCACGATGCGTTGACCGGCGATCTCGAGCAGGCCGTGCAGGTCTATGAACTATGGGCCCGGACGTATCCGCGCGACAGCACGCCGTGGAACAACATCGGCGTGACGCACGAGAGTCTCGGGGAATTCGAGAAGGCACTGGCTTCGTACTCCGAAGCCGTCAAACTGGACCCGCAGAACGGGCTCTTACAGAACAACCTCGCGTCCATCTATGTGCCTTTGGATCGAATGGATGAGGCGAAAGCCGCGTCCGACGCCGTCCTCGCCCGATATCCGAACATGGGCGATACACGATTTGCGGTGGCGTGCCGGGAGCGCGAGACCGCAAGGATGTCGGAGCTGCTGACCCATGGCCGGGCCCAGAACGTGTCGAGTGTGCTCGCGGCCGCCTTCCAGTGCGCCCTTCGCGACGGCCGGTTCGCCGAGGCCAGAAAGCTTCGCACCGAGGGGGGGCCAGGAAGGGGACTCGTGGAATTGGCGCTCGCGGAATGGCGGCTGGGCGACCGCACCCGGGCCAAGGCGATGGCGGCCGAAGCGGCGCAGATGCAACCGGAGGCGGCACAGCCGATTCGATTGGCTCCACTGCTCGCCGAAATAGGGGAGGTGGAACAGGCGCGCCGCTTTATCGCGCGACGGGTCGCCGACCAGCCAAGGGATACGCTGATCAACGGCGTCTGGGCGCCGCTGACGACGGCGACCCTCTCAATCGTCGAGAACAAGCCGGAGCTGGCGATCGCGGCGCTGGCCTCTGCCGAGCGGCTACAGCGCCGGTGGCCGGAGATCGCGCTCCGGCGCGGCCTCGCGTACGTGCGACGTGGCAACACGGCCGCGGCCATCGCGGAGTTCAAGCGGCTGACCGACACGGAGCCCGCCTGGCCACCCGCCGCGACCGTGTATCCCACGGCCATGCTGGCGCTCGCCCGCGCGCAGGTGGCCGCCGGCGACAGCGCGGCGGGCCGGAAGGCGTACCTGCGGTTTCTCGATTTGTGGAACCGCGCGGACCCCGACTTGACTGCGCTTGTCGAGGCGCGCCGGGAACTCGCCGCGCTGCGCTAGCGATCAGTTGAGCGTCTGCAGGTACGCGAGCAGCGCGTCGATGTCCGAGCCGCTGAGACTCGCTTTCTTCGACGACATCTTGATCTTCGGCTTGTGATCGAGCTTGGCTTCCATTTCCGTGGGATTCGTCAGCCACTTCCCCATGTCGGCGGGGCTCACCTTCGACGCGACCCCGTCGAGATTGTTGGCCTTGTTCCCACGGCCCGCGACCTGGTGACATTTGGTGCATTGCTTCGAAGAGAACAGCTGCTTGCCTGCGTCGACCAGCTTCGGATCCTGCGCCGATACGGCCGCGACCGACAGAAACGCGAGTCCAGCAAGGGCCAGCGCGAAGTGCTTCATGACGAACTATTCCTTTTCGTCAGAAGCAGGCGCAGGATTGATGCCACGCCGCGATCGGCGAAATTGCCCGGTGAATCGCACGCGCCGGCCGGCAGCGGGCCTGCGGTTCTGCCGTTCTGTCAGACCGGGTCTGACCTTTCGTCAGTCGCGGGCGGAGGGCCGGAACCGGGGCATGCCTCAATGCTCGAGATCGTACTCGCGCAGTTTCCGGTACAGGTTCCGCTCGCTGATGCCGAGCAGCCTGGCGGCCTGGCCGCGGTGTCCGGCCGTGGTGCGCAGCGCCAGCTCGATGTGCGACCGTTCCGCGGCCTCGAGCGTCGCCAGCGGTGCGGCATCGTGCGCCGGAGCGAACGGGGATGTCGCGCGCATCGACGCCAGCAGATGTTCGGGCAGGATCTCGACCCCGTCACAGACGATGACCGCCGCCTCTATGACGTGGAGGAGCTCACGCACGTTACCCGGCCAGTCGTGCCGCTGCAGCACTTTGCGGGCACCGGCTCCCAGCCGCTTGGCGCAGCCGAGCCGCTCGTTCAGTCGCGCGACGAAATGATCCGCCAGCCGATCGATGTCGGTGCGCCGCTCGCGCAGCGACGGCAGCGGCAGCAGAATCGTGGACAGCCGGTAGTACAGGTCTTCGCGGAACAGCCCCTGCCGGGCTCTCGCGTCGAGGTCGCGGTTCGTGGCAGCCAGGACGCGCACGTTCACGTGGATTTCCGAGGTCGCGCCGACGCGGCGGAACGTCGAGGTGTCGAGCACACGGAGCAGCTTGACCTGCGTCGCGAGGCTCACCTCGCCTATCTCGTCGAGGAAGATCGTGCCCCCGTGGGCCACCTCGAACAACCCGGGCTTGGCGCGATCCGCACCGGTGAACGCGCCGCGCTCGTGGCCGAACAGCTCGCTTTGCAGCAGGCTTTCCTGCAGCGACGCGCATTCGACCACGACGAACGGCCGCTGCCGCCTCAGGCTGCGTGCGTGAATCAGCTTCGCGGCCAACTCCTTCCCCGACCCGGTCTCGCCGGTGATGAGGATCGCGGAGTCGGTCGGCGCAACACGGTCGATGAGTCCCAGCACGTGCCGGAACGCGTCGCTTTCGCCGATGAAGGAGTTGCCGGGATCGGGTGGCGTCAACCCGCGTTCGAGCAGCGTCGCGCGTTTCCGGAGGGCCTGCCGCTCCAGCGCGCGCTGGATCCTCACGTCGAGCTCGTCGAGCGGACACGGCTTCGAGACATAGTCGAACGCGCCCATGCGCATCGATTCAATCGCGGTATCGATCGATCCGTGTCCGGTGAGCACGATCACGTCGGTCGCGGGGTGACGCTCTCGAATGGCCTTCAAGGTGTCGAGCCCGCTCATTCCGGGAAGCCGCAGGTCGAGCAGTACGACGTCCGGCTCGTTGTCAGCCAGCCGGGCGAGCGCCTCTTCGCCCGAGGCAGCGAGCGTCACACCAAACCGCAGGCGCGCGAGCTCGCCGCCGAGCGCCATCCGAAACGCGTCGTCGTCGTCGACGAGGAGAACGGAGGTGGGATTCATGCTGGGTGCCGCGCCGCGGCGCTGCCGGCTGCCGGTACAGCAACCTCGAACACCGACCCGGTGCCCGGCTCGCTCTCGACGATGATGTCTCCCCCCCACCGGCGGGCGAAATCCAGCGACAGAAACAGACCGAGGCCCGTACCGCCCTGCCGCAGGCTGAAGAACGGCTCGAAAATCCGTGTTCGATGTTCTGCAGCAATGCCGCAGCCCCGGTCGCTCACACGAATGCGCATGGGATCGCCGCAGGTGACGTCGAGCGTCACATCCGCGCCCGCTGCGCTCGCCTGAATCGCGTTGAGCAGCAGGTTGATGAGGACGTGCTGCAGCTCGGCATCGTTGGCACGGACGTGAAGGCCCGTGAAGGTGGGGCGCTGGACGATCCGCACCCCGTGCGCCCGCGCCGTTGGCTCGATCAACCGCGTCACGCCCGCCAGCGTTGACTGCAGATCCACGATGTCCGTGCCGCCGGTCTGCCCGCGCGACATGCGCAGGAAGTGCTGCGTGATGGTGCGGCAGCGCAGGACCTGATCGCGGGCCACCGAGGCGCATTGCCCGATGTGCGACCATTCCGGGCGTGTCGAATCGTGACCTTCGGCGTCGCGCAGGATGCCCTCGACGCAAGTCAGCACGGTTCCGAGCGGTGTATTCAGCTCGTGAGAGAACCCGGACGCCAGCAGTCCCAACGACGCCAGCCTATGCGATTCCGACAGTCGCGCCTCCGCGGCGCGTCGATCCGAGATGTCGCGCCACACCTCCACCACTTGCATCAGCTCCCCCTCGTCCGTGACGATCGGGGACGCGTGCACCTCTTCACAGCGCGTCGTACCGTCCGGCATCCGCCTCTCGATGATACGCACCTGGCGCTGGCGTGAGCCCAGACAGGCGAGAGTCGGACAATCGCCGGCGGGGCACCCGCCTGGCCCGACATCGCGACAGCAGCACCCGAGCACGCCTTCGCGCGGAAGCCCCGTCCGCCGCAGGAACGCGTCATTGGCGGCAATCACGTTCCGTTGGGGATCGAGCACGACGATGCCGTCGTCGATGCCGTTGATGACAGTCTCGAGCCGCCGATGCTGGCTGTGCACCTGAGCCAGCAGCCTGGTCATCGAATCGGCCATCGTGTTGAACTCGCGGGCGAGCCACGAGACGGTATCGGATCCGCCCGCTGGAACGCGCTGGTTCAGGTCGCCTCCCGCGATAAGCCGCGCCGTCGTCTCGAACCGTTGGAGGCGCCGCAGGACCGCGAGACGAAAAACGAGCGCCATGGCGGCGACGAGCAGCAGCGTCAACGCGGCCGTGCCGAGGGCCATCCAGCGGAGGTCGCGGTCCATCCCGGCCCGGATCGCCTCCATGTTCACGTCCAGCATCAGGACACCGTTGATCCGATCGTTTGGGTCGTGGCACTCGTGACATTCCGGCTTGTTCCTAATGGGAAGGACCGTCCGCAGGACCGTGCCACCCCGGGCTTCGATCACCCGGCTGTTCATCCGCTGGGCCGCCGGAAACTGGTGACACGCCTGACAGGTCGGCGACTCGGGCTCGAAGTCAGCGGATACGATTGGCGCGCTCGCGAACTGCACCACGCCGTCGCGGTCGAGCAGCGCCACCTGCTCGGCATTCGGCCGCCGGCCGAACGTGTCGATCATCTTCGCGATGAGCGTGCGGTCGTCGGCCAGCATCTGGTATTCGAGCGCGTCCCGGATCAGTTCTCCCTCGGTGCGCGCCGTCTCGCGCGCGTTTTCGAGCAACCTGCTGGCATTGTGAACCGAGTAGAAGTACGCACCTGTTCCGGCCGCCAGCGTCACCGCCAGGGTCGTGCCGGTCGCCAATCCCGCCGTCATGCCGAACCGGCGGGTCAGGCGCACGCGTCCCCCGAGCGTCCGGGCCGGGACAGGCCGGGAAGCCGACGGCTGCGGACCGCTGACGGAACGTCAGGCCTGACCTGACAAACCGGCAGGAGGGCCGTGGGTTTTTCCCAAAATCCCCCAATTGTGCGCGGATTTTTCCACGCCGGAGCTGGCACCAAAACTGCCTCCTTGCTAGACGATTGCGAAATGAGGTCCAGCCATGGAGATGTTCCTGTCAGTGGCGGTTATCAGTCTGGTGGGGGTGGCCGTTGCCGCGGTTCTTTTCAAGGCCGCCGTTCACGAAACGCCGCCGACGGCGCCTCTCGGTGACGAGAGCCTCCTCAACCTGCCCCAGCGCTTCTTCGTCGACGACCGCTCACTGCGGACACGTCCGGTTGTGCCGATAGAAATGCTTCGGCTGCAAATCGAGCGCCATGTCCGCCTGGAGCAGGCGGCCGCGGAGGCATTCCGGGACTTCCCGACCGCCGAAGCGCTTCAGACTCTCACCACGTCTCCACTGGTCCATTGAGAAGGGCTGCCATGGCCTTCGACCAACCGGAACTGCTCCAGGGTCTCTCGATAGAAGATGCCCAACGGGTGACCGCCCTCGGCAGACGGATTCGGGTGCCCAGCGGCGGGGAACTGTTCTCCCTCGGCTCGTCTGCCGACTCCCTGTTCGTCGTCGAGCGCGGCCGGATTGCCCTGACGCTGCCGATGCAGGTGCACCAGCACGCGGAAGACGTGTTGATCGAAGAGCGATCGCCCGGACAGGCGTTCGGGTGGTCGGCGCTGATTCCGCCGCATCGATTTACGCTGAAAGCGACGGCACCGCTCGACAGTGAAGTGCTGGCGCTTCCGCGGACCGCGCTGCTCGCGTACTTCGCCGCGCATCCCGAGGTCGGCTACATCGTCACGCAAAACGTGGCGGAAGTGATGGGTCGCCGGCTGCAGGTCTTCCAGGCGATGTGGCTGCGCGAGATGCAGCGGGTCATCGAGCTCCGCACGCTGCCGGCACGAGAGAACCCATGAAGGCTGCGTTCGCGCTGACGCTGGTGACGGGAGCGCTTCTGGTGGCGCAGACCGGCGTGGTGCCGGCGCAACCATCGCCGGCCCAGGCCCCCGCAACCGGGCCCCGGCCCGGCGAGCACCTCGAAGTGCCGCCCCCGCCGTTCTCCGAAGACATCTTTCCCTGTTCGTTCTGTCACGCAGACCTGAAGACAAACCGCACGCGCCGGGTGGTCGACGACCACGAAGACGTCGTGCTGAAACACGACGAAGAACATCGCTGGTGCCTGGATTGCCACGACGCCGACAATCGTGACGTTCTTCACCTCGCCAGCGGCGAACCGGTTCCGTTCGAGGAGTCGTATCGGTTGTGCGGCCAGTGCCATGGCGAGAAGTATCGCGACTGGCGGGCTGGCGTGCACGGCCGCAGGATCGGCCAGTGGAACGGCGCGAAGCAGTATCTGCTGTGCGTGCACTGCCACAGCCCGCACCAGCCCAAGTTCAAGCCGCTCGCGCCCCAGCCCGCGCCACTCCGGTCTTTGCGGCCGGGCAGGTAGACAGGAGATCTCGATGGCGAAGGACGAGACAGAGACCTCGAGCGTCACGCGCCGTCAGTTCGCGTCGGTAGCCGCCGCCGCGGCGGCGGGCTTTCTGCTCACCGCCTGTGGTCCGCGGCGGCTTCATGAAATCCCGCGAGACCAGCTGCGTGCGGCGATCAGGGAGTGGGAGCGCGACTACACCGAAAAATACGGCAAAGCGGTGACCGTGTCGGATGCGGGGCCAATGCCGGGCGTGCTCTTCGCCATGGCGTTGGACCTCTCGCGCTGTAACGGAAACCGGCGCTGCGTGGACGCCTGCGTGGCGGAAAACAACCAATCCCGCGATCCGCAGGTGCAGTGGATTCGCGTGCTGTCGATGAGCAAGGAGAAAGGGATCGATTTCACCGATGCCGATCCGTACTACGAGCCGGCGGAAGTCCCAGAGCCAGGCCGGTTCTACGTGCC
>JANNHC010000050.1:0-2693 GCA_031404215.1 Acidobacteriota bacterium | reverse complement strand
CCCCTCCGCCCTCGGCGCGCCGGCAAAGTTCTCGACAGGTCCGCCCATTATCTCAACCGCGCTGATGCCAGAGTCGAGGATGTACTTGAGCGTCGCCTCAGCGCTCTGTTCCGGCATGCTGCGGTAGCTGTACGTGATCGTGCCGATCTGGACGCCGTTGAACACCGAGTTGGGCTTCGCGGCCTGCGCGAACGCACCGAAGATCGACTCGTTGCTGCCGAGCACCGCGGCCGCCGGCAAACCGGCGATCGCAAGCTTTCCGAATTCCCGTCTCGTGCAAGACATGGTTCTCTCCTCGAGTTACGTCAGTGATTTCAGTTCCCAGCCCTTGCGAAACACGGGCTTCACGTACTTATTGGCTTCCCGGTTGTTGGTGAACTCCATCCGCTTCGCGTCCCACAGTAGCTTGCCTTCGACGCGAGTCGCAGCAGCGCCGAGCACCATCCACTCGGTGTAGGGACCCGCCACGCTGAAGTTCGAACAGGCGGGCTCTCCCCCTTTGCACGCGCGTACCCAGTCGCGCTGATGGCCGGGCGAACGCGTCAGCATTCGCGGCGGAAGCTTGTACTCGGCCCATCGCGAGCCCGGAATGAGTCCCACGCTTTCTCCGCGCCCGCCCGTACCAAGATACCCCTTGGTGCCGACGAACACGGTGTTGTAGCCGCTGCCCTGCTGTTGCGCGCCCGGCGCACCGGCGCCACCGCGCCCTCCGCGGCCGCCCTGTGCGGCCGCAGCGCCTGGAACATCTGCGCGTCCGCCACCCGGCGCGCCCGCGCCGCGACCGCGGCCGCCTGCCGCGGGGCCAGTGTCAATCTGCGGGCCGGTGCCGGGAATCGCGCGCATCTGGTCAACGGTCATCCCGGGCGGCGTGTAGAGGTCGCCGATGTCGGACCAATGGACGGTGACCGGCGGCATGTTGTCCCGCGCCGCGAACTCCCACTTGATCGCGACGCCGCCTTTCGGGAATGTGTAGGGGCTTCGTCCTTCCCCCTGCGTGAGGCACTCCACGCTCGTCGGGCTGCCCAGCCGCAGCGCGAGATTGGCCGGTCCGAACTGGTGGATGCCCCAATCACCGATCAGGCTGCTCCCAAAATCGTAGAAGCCGCGCCAGTTGAACGGCAGGTAGAAACCGAACTGGCTGTTGTATTCCTTGCGGTACTCGTCATCGCCCGACGTGTACGGACGAAACGCCGAGCCGCCAAGCCACAGATCCCAATCGAGTGTGTCGGGCACTTTCTCGGTCGCCGGCACCGTCTGCATGCCCTGGGGCCAGCTCGCCCGGCCCCGGAACGAATGCACCTCCGTCACGTCCCCGATCTCTCCCGACCAGATAATCTCCGCCGCGACGCGCGTCGCTTCATGCGAGTAGCCCTGGTTGCCCATCTGCGTAGCGACCTTGTATCTCGCTGCCGCGTGCGTCAGCAGGCGCGCTTCCCAGGGCGTACGGGTCAGCGGCTTCTCCACGTAGACGTGCTTGCCGAGCTGCATGGCGGCGAGCGCCGTCGCCGCATGCATGTGATCCGGGATCGCGATTGTGACCGCGTCGATGTTCTTCTGCTCTTTGTCGAGCATCTGGCGGAAGTCTTTGTATTTCGTCGCTTTCTCGTAGCGCTTGAATCCGTCCGCGGCCCTCGCCCAGTCCACGTCGGCCAGTGCCACGACGTTTTCCAATTCGAGCCCCCCCAGCACGCTCAGCGCGCGGCCGCCCGCGCCAATGCCCGCGATGTTCATCTTTTCGTTGGGCGACTGGTAGCCGAGGAATTTTAACGAGGGCACGCTTCCGAAGCCGCTTCGAGGCACGGCGCCGGCGAACAACGTGCCGAACAGAAAATGACGTCGAGAGAAGTGTGCCATAGGCTCCTACCGTGATCCGTCACACTGAGTTACCGAGGGGCCAACGCCCGTGCCGAACGCGCTGGCCGTCGGGACACCAAGGTAGTCTAAATGTAACGAAAGTCCTACGTGTTCGTCGGCAACGCTACGCCGTCCGATGCAATTTATCATTGCGGGTATACCGCCGACACCGGCGTTTCCACCGTCTTTGTCATGCCGGTGTCCGGCGGACCGTGGCAGGTCATCACCGCCGGGCGCGCGCACGACGATAGGCCGCACTGGGCACCCGATGGCCGGACGATTTACTTCGCCTCGAATCGCGGCGGCCTGCTCAACGTCTGGGGCCGCCGCGTCGACCAGGCCGCCGGAACGTCCGCCGGCACTCCGTTCCAGGTCACGTCGTTCCAGAGTCCACGGCAGACGCTCGCCACGCAGCTGTCCCTCATGCAGCTCGCCGTCACAAACGACCGGCTGTTCCTGTCGTTGACCGATCGGTCCGGCGAGCTCTGGATGCTTGAGGAACTCGACCGGCAGGACAGAGCTCTCACTCTTTCCGGAATAGCGAATCGCGCAGAGACCGCAAAGGACGCGGCGCGCGACGATCGTTGAGGCCTTCGGACAGCGACCTGCGGCCGGGCACAGCCCGGCCTGGGGGGGACCCACCGCGGCTTCGCCGCGAGGTCACTCAATGAAGGCATATCTCGGCGCCCTCAGCGACCTCTGCGTGAGATTCTCTCCGCGCGAGATCGCTCCCCGTGCGCGTGGGAAGATAGCTCGCGACGAAAACCACCGCCGTCAGGAACATTGCCACCGCGACGAACGTGAGCAGATCGAACGGGCTGACGCCGAAGCCGAGGCAC
>JANNHC010000049.1:0-2915 GCA_031404215.1 Acidobacteriota bacterium | reverse complement strand
CGGCGCCAGTGCCTGGGCCCGGCGCAGCAGCAACTCGCAGGTGCGTTGCTTCAATCCAATGTCGGCACGCGAGTCACGCGCCGCGGGTTCGAGCAGCAACAGGGCGCCGTCGAGGTCACCTTCGGCGAGCAGCAGTTCCGCAATTAGTATGAGTACTTGAATATAGTCTACGGTTTTTGAATCTTAAACTAAGTCTATAACCATTATGATATATTATACTATATTTAGTGAATAGTGTCATTATCCGCAACCTGTTGATTCTCCAAGACTAAATTCATCGACTCTACCGTGGGCCTCCCGTGGCAGGCTTATCGCAATCTGCCACCGCGATGACGAGACACGCCTCGCCGGTGCCGCTATCAGAGTTATCAGCTCATCTGAATCACGTCGAAGCCGTGACGATCGTGCGCGAGCTCGCGTTGCGGGTCGCCGACGGAACCATCGCTGGTGTCCCGTCGCTTCATGTCGTTCGTCTCTGCTGGTCCGGATCGATTGCGGTGGAGGGACCGGTGGCTGCGGACGGACGCGCGGTCGCGCGCGCTGGCGCTTTGCTGAGCACGTTGCTTCCCGCGTTCGATCGCGCCGACGTTCGGGTCCCGGGTGCGCTTCGGCTCATGGTGGCACGTGCGCTCGGCACGCTCGATCTTCCGCCGTACGGGTCGCTCGAAGAATTTGCCCAGACCCTCTCGCGCTTTGCGGACCAGGATCCCGGGCGGTGCATTCGCGACCTCCTGGCGTGCCGGATCAAGCCAGAGACGGCGTCGCCCGTGCGCGCGCGCGATGCCGAGCCGATGGCCGCCAACTCGAGAGATTCCATCAACGACGCCGCCATCACGATTTCGGACATACGCCGCGCGCGGCGCGCGACCGGTGTGACGCTCGCGGAGATTTCCGAACGCACGCGGATTCCGGCGTCGCTCCTGTGCGAGTTTGAATGGGGCTATCTGCATCACTGGCCGACGGCGCATGCCGCGCGCCGGCTCATGGTCAATTACGCGCAGGCGGCGGGCCTCGATGACCACCTGGTCGTGCGCACGGCATGGCCCCTGCTCGAGGAATCCATCCGCGTGCGTGAATCGAGCGCGGCGATCCCGGGGCCGCCGCCGGTCGTTGACGCGGTCCCGGTAGAGGACGACGAGGAGGAGCCCGCCGGACTCGCCAGGATCGCCTCGCTTTCTGAGCAAACGAGCCTCGTCACCATGCATCCGGCGGTGAGCGCTTACCGGTTGCGACGCCGCAGCGCCATCGTTGCCGCTCTCGTGATTCCCGCGCTCCTGCTGATTGGCCTGGTCCCGGGTGTGCGGGAACAGGTGCCGGTCCCGGATCGAATACTCGGCCCCCAGGTCGAGCCGGCCGCCGCCCCAGATCACGCCAAACGAGCACAGAGGAGGCGGCCGATCGATCGCCAGGAGGGTGCGGTCCAGCCCGCGCGTATTTCCGGCAGTCCGGTTTATTCCCCCGCCTTCGACAGCGCCGGGAGCGCGATGTTTTACCACGCGGCGTCGAACGGCCGCAGCGCGCTGATGCGCGCCGAGACCGACAGCCGGGGCGCCGTCCTTCGCATCACGAGCGTCATCGACGACACGGCGCGCAATTTTCACGCGCGACCCTCGCCTGACGGCCGGCAAATCGCGTTCGACTCGGATCGCGATGGTGAACGCGGAGTGTATGTCGCCGATGTGGACGGCCGCCACGTGCGCCGGGTGACGGGGGAAGGCTTCGCCGCCGTGCCGAGCTGGTCCCCCGACGGAGGAACGCTCGCGTTCGTCCGCGCCGAGCCGGGCCATTCGCAGGTCTGGAACTTGTGGACGCTGAACCTCGCGAGCGGGGCGACCCGCCGGCTGACGTCACATCGCGTGGGTCAGCCATGGGGTGGCTCGTGGTTCCCCGACGGAACACGCATCGCGTACAGCCACGAAGACCGCCTCGTCGTCATGGATCTCCCTACGGGAGCACAGCGGGTCTATCAATCCCCCCGGAAGGGAAAACTGGTGCGCACGCCTGCCGTGTCTCCCGACGGCACGCGCGCGATCTTCCAGGTCTTTCGCGAAGGCACCTGGCTGCTCGACTTCCGAACGGGGTCGATGCGAAAGGTACTAGGGGATCCGTCGGCCGAGGAATATTCGTGGGCTCCGGATGGCCGCCGTGTCGCCTACCACAGCCGCAGCGCGGGCAAGTGGGGGGTCTGGGTCATGGCTGAACCGACCCTGAGCCCTGAGCCCTGAGTACGATAGACTGCCGGCTTCAACGATGAGCCGGCACATCATCTGTGCGCTCTCCTGGGCGGTCCTGGCGGCCGCGTGCGGGAGTGTGGCGGCTCCCCAGCGGGCCGAGCGGCATCCAGATATCGAGCTCCGCGCCGAAACGGTCACCATCGAGGCACGCGTTCCACGGCATGCCACGCTCGAGAGCCTGCTCCGGGAGCAGCTGACCGCGCCGTTCGTGCTCGCCACAATCGACGCCGCTCGATCGGTGTTCGATCCTCGCCAGCTCCGCTCCGATCGACCCTACCGGCTCGTGCGTTCGTTCGATGGCGCCTTGCGTGAATTCGAGTACCAGATCGACGCCGACAGGTTCCTGCGCATCATCTCGCGAAACCGTGATCGGCCTGCGCTGCTCGATGCGGAAGTCGTTCCCTACGACAAACAGGTCGAGGTCGTGGCCGTTCGGGGATTGATCGACGCGGACCATCCATCCGTTGTCGCCGCGATGGACGAGGCCGGCGAGACGGTCCAGCTTGCGATGACGATCGCCGACATCTTCAGTGGCCAGATTGATTTCGAGAGCGACCTGCAGCCAGGCGACGGCTTCGAGATCCTGGTCGAGAAGTCGAGCCACGGCGGGCAGTTCTCCGGTTACGGCGCCGTCCTCGGTGCGCGCTTCAAAACCGACGGACGCGATCTGCAGGCGCTCCA
>JANNHC010000048.1:0-1527 GCA_031404215.1 Acidobacteriota bacterium | reverse complement strand
CCACCGCCCTCTCCATCGTCCGGGAGAAGGAGAGCGGGACCATGGAACAGGTCCGGATGGCGCCCATCCACACGTTGTCGTTCGTCGTCGGCAAGAGCATTCCGTACTTTTTCATTTCGCTGGCCTCCGCCGCGCTGATCATCCTCGCGGCGATGCTGCTCTTCGGCCTGCCGATGCGCGGCAACTGGCTGGCCCTGCTCGTGGCGCTGTCGCTCTTTCTGGTCGGTGCGCTGGCGACAGGGCTCCTGATTTCGACGGTTGCCGACAGCCAGCAGCTGGCGTTCCAGATGGCGCTGCTCATCTCGCTCCTGCCGACCATCATGCTGTCCGGCTTCATTTTTCCGATTGGCAGCATGCCGCGCGCGTTGCAGCTCATCACGCACCTCGTGCCTGCCCGCTATTTCCTCGTGGCGCTTCGCGGCATCGTGCTGAAGGGAGCGCCGCTCCAGCACCTGATGCCGCAGCTCGCGGCCCTTGTCCTCTACGCCGCCGCCATGCTCGCGCTTGCCTCCGTGCGCCTGGGGAAGGAGCGAGGCTGACGTGCAGCGCTTGCGCTTTCTCGTGTGGAAGGAATTCCTGGAGCTTCGCAAGGACCCAAAGCTGTTCGGGGTCGTGGTGATCGCGCCGATCCTCCAGCTCACGCTGCTCGGTTACGCAGCAACCACCGACGTGCGTGAGGTGCCGATCGTCGTCTCGGACGGCGATCGGTCCTCGTTCAGCCGCGAAATCATCGCCCGCTTCGACGCGTCCCGGAATTTCACCGTGGTGGACGTGGTGTCGACCACCCGGGAGATCGAACCGTACCTGGAACGCGGCCGCGCGTGGCTCGCCTTGTCCATTCCGGCAGGCTACGGCACGGACCTGACCAGCCGGACGCCTGTCACCCTGCAAGTGATTGCGGATGGCAGCGATTCCAACTCGACGACCGTGGCGCTCGGATACGCGACCAGCCTCATCGGCGGCTATGCGCAGGAGTTGACCGACGCGCGCCGCCCGCTTGATTCACCGGGCGACGCGCCGGTCGTCCGGGCAGGAGGCATCGATCCGCGGATCCGCATCTGGTTCAATCCCCAGCTGGAAAGCCGGCATTTCATGATTCCGGGCGTGCTCGCGCTCGTCCTGCTCGTCGTGACGGCCAATCTCGCGTCGATGGCGATCGTGCGCGAGAAGGAGCTCGGCACGCTCGAACAGCTGAACGTCACGCCACTGCGGCGGTGGGAGCTCATCGTGGGGAAGCTGCTGCCTTACGGAGTGATCGCGATGGTGGACGTGCTGCTGGTGGTTGCCGTGGCCGTGTTCTGGTTCGAGGTCCCGTTGCGGGGCAGCTTCGCACTGCTTCTGGCCATGAGCCTCTTGTACGTGCTGTGCACGCTTGCGCTGGGGTTGTTCATCTCCACCATCTCCGACACCCAGCAGCAGGCGATGATGACGGCCACGTTCTTCTTCCTGACGCCGATGATTTACTTGTCAGGATTCATCTTTCCGATCGAGAACATGCCGCCGCTGATCCAGCGCGAGCGACGTCTT
>JANNHC010000047.1:0-4253 GCA_031404215.1 Acidobacteriota bacterium | reverse complement strand
GGATCCTCAGATCGAGGGTCTGATCGAGGCGCAAAAGGAAATCATCTCGTCCACCTGGAATGTCGAGCGCCGTTCGCAGGGAGGCCGATCCGCGGACGACGTGAAAGCGATCGCGGCGGCGCAGGCGGAACTAAAGGTGCGCGCGGAGCAGCAGTTCCTGTCGCGCACGACCCGCGGCCGTGGGCGGACGCCGGCGCCGGAACGCCAGGCGCAGGGTGGAGGGGCGACTCGCGCCGCGGGCCCGGATCCGATCGCGAACGCCGTCGAGGCGATGGGGAAGGCGCTTCAGCAGCTGGCGACGGCACGTACGAAAGATGCGCTCACGCACGAGATGGCCGCGTTGAACGGATTGCTCCAGGCGCAGGCCGAGGTTCGCCGCCGCCAGGTATCGCAGCAGGCGAACGGCGCGGGCAGCGGCGGATCCAATCGCTCCGGGCAGGATCTGTCGGCCCTCTTCGACAAGGAACTGCAGCGCCAGCAGCGGACGAACTACGAGACCCGGCCGTCGGTCGAAACTCGCCCCGATCAGACCGCATCGAAAGGGAGCGAGCTCGATCGGATTCGCGATCTGGCGCGCCGACAGGAGGATCTCAGCCGTCGGCAACGCGAACTGGCTCAGTCGAACCTCAGCGCCGACGAGATGAAACGTCAGCTCGAGAAGCTCACACGCGAGCAGACGGCGTTGCGCGAACAGGCGGAGGAGTTGCTCCGCCGCAGGGGAGACCCGAGTCAAGCGGCGCGCGGCGGCGCCGGTCGGCAGAGTTCCGGCGTGCGCGAGGCATCAGGCAGTCAGCGCCAGGGAGATCTCCGCGACGCGGCGGAACAGATGGGCTCGGCTGCGAGCGACCTGCGCCGGGATGATCCCGGCGGTGCGGCTCGAAGCGGTCAGCGCGCCGCGGAGCAGCTGCGCCGTCTCGAGCGCCGGATGCAGGGCGAACATTCGGGCGAGATCGAGCGAGCCGGCTCGGACCTGAAACTCGAAGCGCAGCAGATCGCGCAGGAACAGCGACGGATTGCCGCGGAAGCCGACCGCCTCGATCGCAACAGCGGAGCGGCCGCCGCGGAGGCGCGCAAGCGCCTCGCCGACGAGAAGGAGCGCCTGGCCGGCCGCGTGGACGATTTGCGCCGATCGGCACAGCAGGCGGCGCCGGGTGCTACCGGGCCGGACACGAAAGCGCTCGGTGAGGCCGCTCGAGATTTGCAGCGCGGGCGAGTCGCGGATCGCATGCGGGAAACCGCGAAAGACATGCGCCAGCCCGGGGGGCCGCCGAATGGACTCGGGGGCGTCGAGCGGGAGCTTGCACGGGCTCTCGATCAGGTCGCGGGCCAGCTCGGAGCCAGCGCATCGCCCGAAACGCGACTGTTGACCGATCAACTCGACCACGCGCGTGCGATCCGGGACCGCGTGCAGCGCGCCGAGCAGCAGCTCCGGGCGGCGGAGGCCCGCGAGGGTGACGCCTTCTCGCGGCGCGGTTCCTCACCAGCACAGGGACAGCGCGGCCAGTCCGCCCGGCAGGGACGCGGTTCCAACAACGAGGCCGGTGCGGGCCAGCCGGGCAGCGACGTGCCGCGGCTCCGCGAGGAATATCAGCAGGAATTGCAGCGCGCCAGCGACGCGTTAGGGCGCCTGGCGGGGGGCGAGCCGCGCAGCGGGAACGGCATGTCCGCGCCCGAGGATCACCAGTTCAGCCGCTCGGCGCCCGGCACTGAAGCGTTCAAACAGGATCGAAGCGGCTGGGAGTCCCTCCACCGAAGTCTCGACATGGCGCTCGAAAAATACGAGGCATCGGTGTCGGACCGTCTCTCGCGGAAGCCCTCAACGGATCGCTTCAGCGCGGGAGGCAGCGATCGCGTTCCGGATTCTTACCAGCGCCTCATTGCCAGGTACTTCGAATCGCTGGCGAAGAAGACGCAGCCGTAGCGTGGCGGATGTGACCTTCGCAAATGCGATTCCATGGTGGACGCTCCTCCTCGTCCTGGCCGCCCTGGCCGCCGTTGCCTGGACGGCCTACGGAAGATTGGCCCTCGCGCCGCGCAGGCGGCATGTTCTCGCCCCCCTTCGCTTCATCACTCTCGCCCTGCTCGTGATTTGCCTGTTGCGGCCCGTGCGACAAATCGACGACGGCATCCGCGACGTCGTGGTGCCCATTCTGGTCGATACGTCGCGCAGCATGGGCATCGAGGATGCCGGTGGGCAGCGCCGTATCGATCGGGCGCGCGATCTCGTCGTCCGCACGCTGCTGCCGGTGCTCGCGCCGCACTTTCGCGTGGAAGTGATCGCCTTCGGCGACGCGATCGAGCCCCGCACTCCAGGCGATCTGGGCGCCACCGGCCGGCGAAGCGACATTGCTGGTGCGGTCGGCTCCATTCGCGATCGGTATCAGGGGCAGCCGCTCGCCGGTCTGGTTCTAATCTCGGATGGCGGGGACACGACGTCGAATCCGTTGCCCGATCGTATGCCCCCCGTCTACGCGATCGGTGTCGGCTCGCCGACGGTTGGCCGCGACCGTGAGGTATTGAGCGTAACGGCCGCCGAAGCGGTCTTCGATGACTCGCGGATAGACCTCGCGGTGTCCGCGGTCAGTCATGGCCAGGGCATGGAGCCTCTCGCGATGCAGCTTCTCGAGAACGGCAGGCCGGTCGAGGTCCGGCGGGTCGCCCCGGCCGCGGACGGCGTGCCCGTGCGGGCGGTCTTTCAGGTGACGCCCGCCCGCGGGTCAGCGACGGTGTACACGGTCGAAGTCCCCGTCGCCGCCGGCGAACTGGTTCCGGAAAACAATACCCGCAGCGTGCTCGTTCAGCCGCCGTCGCGCGTGCGCCACGTGCTGTTCGTGGAAGGCGCACCGGGCTTCGAGCACAGCTTCCTCAAACGCGCGTGGGCCGGCGACCCGGGGCTCGACGTCGATTCCATCGTCCGCAAGGGGAAGAACGAGCAGGGCGTCGATACGTTTTACATCCAGGCGTCCCAAGCGCGGACGGCGGCGTTGACGAACGGATACCCCGCCCGCGCTGAAGACCTCTTCGCGTACGACGCGCTCGTGCTGGCCAACGTCGAGGCTGGACAGCTGACGCGGGATCAACAGGAGCTGACGCGCGCGTTCGTGGGGCAGCGCGGCGGCGGGCTGCTCGTGCTCGGGGCACGCTCCTTCATGAAGCCCGGGTTCGCCGGCACGCCGCTCGAGGAAGTCGTCCCGCTGCAACTCTCGGATCGCGGAGACGCCGTGCTTCCCGCGTCGAGTTCGCGCGGCGTCAACCGCGTCGGGCTGACGGCGGCCGGTGAATCGCATCCCGTCATGCAGCTAGGCGCGGGCCTCGAGGATACCCGCAAGCGATGGGATGCCACGCCCGCGCTGGCCTCTACCGTGCCACTCGGCGGTCCTCGTCCGGGCGCACATGTGCTGGCCGTCAGCACCGGCACCGGCGGCGGCGCCCGAGCGCTCGTTGCCGTCCAGCGCTACGGCGAAGGACGATCGATGGTCTTCACGGGCGAAGCCGCGTGGCGATGGCGTATGCTGCTCCCGTCGTCCGACCGGTCCTACGATACATTCTGGCGCCAGGCCGTGCGCTGGCTCGCGCTTCCCGCGACCGAGGCCGTCGCAGTCACTCTGCCGGCCGGCGGAGCGCCCGGCGAGACAATGCCCGTTCGCGTCGCCGTTCGGAACCCGGCGTTTGTGCCACAAGCCGACGCGACGGTAGACGTGGAGGTCACCTCCCCGGATGGACGTCGCGTTTCACATCGGGCGTCGCCCGCCAGTGACCCGCGCGAAGACGATGGCGGTTACGTCGCGAATTTTCGACCTGATTCCCCAGGCCTGTATCGGGTGCGCGCGGAGGCACGGCGGGGATCAACCGTGATCGGCGTCGCATCTGCCGCAATGCTGGTGGGCGGTTCGGATCTCGAGATGACCGATCCCCGGCTGAACACTCAACTCCTTCAACGGATCGCGCTGGCATCAGGAGGCCGCCTCGCAGGTCCGGACGACGGCGAGGCGATCCTTGCCGGACTGCGTGCGGGCCTTCCTGCCGCGCGCCTCTCGGTGAGCCGAGACCTGTGGCACAGCGGATGGTCGTTTGCCGGCATCGTGATGCTGCTCGGGGCGGAGTGGTTGTTGCGGCGGCGCTGGGGGCTGCGATGAGAGCCCGGGCCTTCATCGCGGCGTGGCTGTTGTTCGCCAACGTGCCAGCCGTCGCGGCCGAGCATCGCTTCGCCCTGATTGTCTCTGGTGCGGCCGGCGGCCGCGAGTACGTCGCCC
>JANNHC010000046.1:0-4420 GCA_031404215.1 Acidobacteriota bacterium | reverse complement strand
GTCGCTGCCGAGGAAACTGAGGATGTCCCGCAGCGCCTCGGCCCCGAGCGCTTCGAACCCTTCGGGCATGAGCGACCGCCGCGTGTTCTCTCTGCCGGTGATCTCGTCCTTCTTGATCTCCACGTCGCCAGCCGGCCCGCGAAGCGTCAGACTGGCGGCGTTCTCGCTCGCGATCACGCCGACGAGCGTTTCACCTTTTCGGGTCGTCACGTTCCACTGCCAGAAACTGGGATCGACCTCGCGGTTCGGATCGACAATGTGCCCGAGCAGCTCGGCGCGGCCGTGCGTTCCGATGCCGTGCAGCGGTGGACCGGCCTCGCTCTTACCAAGGTCGCCGAGCTTGTGGCAGCTCGAACAAGCCCCCGTGAAGAGGACTCTGCCCTTTGCGGCATCGCCAGGCTTCTCGACTTCCGGCAGCAGCGCCGAGACGATGTCGCTCTTCGCCTTCGCGGCCGGCGACAACGTGTCGAGAAGCGCTGCCGCCTGCAGGGCGACCTGCCGGTTCGGATGCGTGCGCAGCCGCGCGACGTTGGCAGGACCGAGGTTCGCCGGCGTGACTCGTCCTTCCTTCATCGCGGCCAGCAGCGCGAGCGAGGAATCCGGACGCTTGAGGAGCTGGTCGAACAGCGGCGTCGAGTTGGTGCGCGCCAGCGCCGCGACCATCACAATGTCGGCATCGCTGCCTGCACTCTCGCCGAGCGCGGCGATCAGCCGGCCTTTGAGTGCCGCCGGCACCGCCGGGTCGGACAACATCGGGGCAATCGTGGAGAGCGCATGCGCCCGGCGTGCGGGGACGGCGAGCAGGCTGCCGGCGCTGTCGATCCGGCGATCGTCGCTTGCCGCGGGGTCACCAAGATCGCGAAGCATCAGCTGAGCGTAGCTGTCGGCCTTGGCGCTCAGTGCGCCGGCCGTGTCCCACCTGGCCACCACGGGCAGGGCACCGGCTCTCGTCTCCGGGTCGTCGAGCAATTTCTGCAAGGCCTGGGTGGTAGCGGCGTCGAGGGCAATCGACCCGCCTTCCATGCGGGCGACGGCCCGCACGATGCTGGCCTTCAGCGCCGCCGCGCCGGGTCCGGCCCCGGCAGCCGCAATCAGCAACCGCCCGGCATGAGCGGGCAGCGCAGCGGGCAGGACGGCAACAACGAAGTCGGTCAACGCCTGTGGCCGGGCGTACGTCAATGCCTCGGTCACGTAGGACGGCGCTTGCTCGGTTGCCGCCGCAATCAACGCCGACCGCGTCCAGTTGTCCGTGGCCGCCGCGAAGAAGTCGAGCGCAGCCTTGCGTTGCGCGGGCGTCGTCGCGGCGCGTGTCTGCTCGTAGAGCTCCAGCGCCTTGCTTCCCATGGGCTTTTTGATCTGCGCCAGACGCGGATCCGACGTGTGGTTTTCCTGCGCAAGCCTCCACGCGGTTTTCTTGACGTGCGCGTTCGGGCTCGTCTGCATGACCTGAATCAGCTGAGCGAGGTTCCCGCGACTCAACGCGGGCACCGCGAGCTTCGTCGCCTGCTTGTGCTGCACGCGCCAGATGCGGCCGAAGTAGTGATCGCGATCCGGCCGGACGGCGGCGTTGGCCGGTCCGTGCAGCGGCCCGCGCGTGTCGTTGTGAATCGTGGCCTGATTGTAGAAGTCGACGACGTAGAGGGCGCCGTCGGGTCCGACGCGCGTCTCGATCGGCCGGAACCAGAGGTCTTTACTTCTCATGAACTCGGTCTGTTCGCGTCCGGCTTCTTTCTGTGTCGTGTAGCTCACGCCGTCAGGTTTGACGAACTGCTGGTGCACGATATTGAGCGTGGGCTCGCCGGTGAAGTACGCATATTTCCACTTCTCGGGCCATGCGCCACCTTCGTAGATCGCGCATCCGGCCGCGGCGGTGAACTGGCCGACCAGATCGATCTGCACGTACGCCTGCTCGGGCCACGTCATGAGTGGATACGTCTTCTGGCCGGTGATCATTCCTTTATAGGATGCCGTCCCCGGGAGGCGTCCCTTCGCGAGCACGGCTTCGGGCAGCACCGTGTGGAACAGCACCGTGCCGCTCGTGGGCTGGGTCCAGAACACCTGGCCGTCCCACGTGACGTCGAGCCCCCACGTGTTGCCGCCGCGGCTGCTGTACTGCTCGAACGCGCTGCCGTCCGGCTTGAAACGCACGACGCCGCTCCCGTCGCGGCCGTAGCTCTTCGTGGCGTCTGCAGACGTCACCATCCCGACGCTGTATCCGTGTGTCGCGTAGATCCAGCCGTCGAGCCCCCAGCGAAGGTTGTTGATGACGGCGTGCGTGTCGGCCGTGCCGAGGCCTGTGTACAGCTTCGTGCGCTTGTCGGCGACCTCGTCGCCGTTCGTGTCCTCGAGATACCAGATGTCGGGCGACGTCGCGGCGATGACGCCCGCCCGGTGAAACACGAACCCGGTGACGAGCTCCAGCTTGTCGGCGAAGACGTGCTTGCGATCCATGACCCCGTCGGCATTCGAATCCGAGAGGATTGAAATCGTGTCCTCCGGATCGCGATCCTGCCGGCGGCGGAGCGACCCGCTGTCTTTCCACGGCTCCGTGTTCAGGAGCCTGCGGCCGTTGGGATATTCCGGTGTTTCCGAGACCCACAACCGGCCGCGATCATCCCAGTCGATGTTCATCGCCTTTTGAATGAGCGGTTCGGCGGCGACGAGCGTCAGGTCGAAATCCGGATGTACTTCGATCGTCGAAGCGGCTGTGGCAGGAGCGGTCGGTCCCCCTTCGACGTAGCGCAGGCTGTCTCCGAGCTCGTTTTTTTTCAGGAGCTCATCGACGTTCGTGCGTTTTCCGGCCCACGTGATGCCGCGAAGCAGGATGGCGCGGTAGTTCGGGCGGTTGAAATTCTCGTAGAGATGTCCGGGGATCGACACGAATGCCCGATACGGCGAGCGTCCGCCATCAGCGGTGCGCTCGTAGGTCCACATCTGCGGCTGTACGTCGTAGATGCTGACACGCTTGCCGCCGCCGGTCAGCTCGTCTGCCCGTTTCTGAAAGTTGGCATTGCGCGCGCCAGCGGACTTCGGCGTATAGGCGGCCGCGAGAATGCGTGCCTCGGGCACGATGTCCATGTCGTAGTAGATCTCGTCGTCCATCGACCAGTTCGACGCGTCCTTCGTGATCGGACTGTCGCGGTCGGTGAAATAGAGGTGCATCGGCCCCTCGAGCCACTTGGTGGTGCCGTTGCGCCAGGAGCCGCCGACGATTCCCTTGAACCAGTCCGGGTCCTTTGAGACCGCGCCGGCGTGAATGACGACGAGCCCGCCGCCACGCCCGAGAAACTCGGTCAGATTCCTTCGATCGGCCGGGTCTTCGATGTTGCCGGCTTCCTGTTTATGCAGGATGAGGACGTCGGTTTCGTCGAGCTGGGCCTTGGTGGGAAACGCGTCGGATCCGGTCGCCCTCGCGCCGCGTTCGTTCAGCAGCGGCACCCATTCCTTGAGGAAGCGCGGATAATCGTGCGCGCCAGGTCCGTGCGACTTCGGCCCGGAACGGATGAACACCCGCAACGGATCCGCGGCGGCGGTCGTGAAACTGGTGAGGGCCGTGATCAGGATGGAGAGGAGGAGGAGAAAAGGTTTCATATCTCTTGCGGACTATAGCGAGGGGTCAGACGGGGGTCAAATCGTGGACCGGCCCCTCCCAGCGGTTTTTGTTGAGTATAGTGAGCCGCACACTGATGACGTCCGTCTTTCTCTTCGCCACGCTCGACACGAAGGGCCGCGAGGCCGACTTTGTTCGCGGTCTCCTGACGTCGTGGGGCGTCGCCGTGACCCTCGTCGATGTCGGCGCCCTCGGGACGCCCGCGGCCACGGCCGATGTGTCGAGGGAGCGGATCTTCGAGCTGGCGGAGACAACGCTCGAGGCGGTGCGGAAAAGAGCTGACCGTGGCGAGGCCGTGACGAAGGCCGCCGAAGGCGCGGCCAGGCTCGCGCGCGACGCGTACGCGCGCGGGGAGGTGTCGGGTGTCCTTGGCCTGGGAGGGTCGGCCGGCACGACCATCGCGACGGCCGCGATGAGGGAGTTGCCGATCGGCGTGCCGAAGGTGATGCTGAGCACACTGGCCTCAGGGACGGTGCGTCAGTTCGTCGGCGACAAAGACATCTTCATGCTCAATTCGGTTGTGGACATCCTCGGCATCAACCGCGTGAGCCGGGAGGTGCTCTCGGAGGCGGCCAGGGCGATGGCCGGCCTCGTGACGTATCCGCGACCGGCAGCGCAGGCGGACGACAAACCGCTGGTGGCTGCGACCATGTTCGGCGTGACGACCGCGTGTGTCGAGCGCGCGCGAGGTTCGCCGCGGGCACGAGGACGCGCAGCCCCCCGGGATGGATGCGAAACTCCATCGGTGTCGGCAGGTCGAGCGCCTCGCCGTCCACGCCTGCGAACGCGGTCCCACTATGCGAACGGACC
>JANNHC010000045.1:0-5132 GCA_031404215.1 Acidobacteriota bacterium | reverse complement strand
GATCGCCTTCAGCGGTTCCTGCTCTTGAAGATCGTGACCGGGGAGCTGCGCGTCGGCGTGTCACAAACGCTCGTCGTGCGCGCGCGCGCGCAGGCGGCCGGCTTACCCGTCACGACGATCGCAGCCCGCATCATGGGCGAATGGGCGCCGACGGTGGACTGGTTCACCGATCTCCTCACGCACGAGCGCACAGACGACGACCGATCGCGGCCGTATCCATTCTTTCTGGCGTCACCGCTCGAAGAGCCCGTTGCGGCACTCGGACCGCGGGAGGACTGGATTGCGGAGTGGAAATGGGACGGCATCCGCGCGCAGATCGTGCGCCGGGCCGGCGCGGCGCACCTGTGGTCGCGCGGAGAAGAGCTCATCACGCATCGCTTCCCGGAAATCGCGGCCGCGGCGACTCGCCTGCCTGACGGCACCGTCCTTGACGGCGAAGTCCTCGGCTTTCGAGATGGACGCCCGCTGCCCTTCTCCGCGTTGCAGCAACGAATCGGACGGCGGAAACAGGTGGCGCAGATGGTGCGCGCGGTGCCGGCGGTCTTCATGGCGTACGACCTGCTGGAGGACGAAGGGGTAGACGTTCGCGACCGCCCGATGGACGATCGCCGCCGGATGCTCGAGCGACACGCCGCGATCCCCGGGGTGCTGCGGACATCCGGAGTCGTGACGGCGGCAAGTTGGAGTGAATTAACCGCCGTGCGTTCCGAGTCGCGCGCGCGTGGCGTCGAAGGCTTGATGCTGAAGCGCCGCTCGTCGCTTTACGGCGTCGGCCGGCGGCGGGGCGACTGGTGGAAGTGGAAGATCGACCCGTACACGATCGATGCCGTCCTCATCTACGCGCAACCTGGGAGCGGACGGCGCGCGAGCCTGCTGACCGACTATACGTTCGGCGTCTGGCACGACGGAGAACTCGTGCCGATCGCGAAGGCGTACTCGGGTCTCTCGAACGGCGAAATCGCGGAGCTGGACAAATGGATTCGGCGGCACACGCGCGAGCGGTTCGGTCCTGTCCGCCACGTGGAGCCGGTGCATGTCTTCGAACTCGGATTCGAGGGCATCGCGGCGTCTTCCCGGCATCGGTCCGGAATCGCCGTTCGGTTCCCGCGCATGTTGCGATGGCGGACCGACAAACAAGCCGAGGAGGCGGACACGCTCGACCGCGTGCGCCGGATTCTTGACGGTGCGCTTGCGCACGGCAGCGGCGCCGGCGCATGATCGGTCACGACTCATGATCCCGACGCGGCGGATCCCGGCGATGATTCTGTTCGCGATGCTGTGCTCACGAGCGGTCGTGGCGCATCCCGCCCCGTTCAGTTACCTGGACGTGCGGCTCTCCTCAACCGGCCTGACCGGCACTCTTGTGCTCCACGACTTCGATGTCGCGCACGAGCTCTCCCTCGCGGCGCCAGACCCGCTGCTGGATCAGGCCGCTCTCAGCCGCTACGCCGCGCAGATCATCACGATCGTCCGTGCACGCCTGGTCATGAACGTGGATGGCCGCGACGTGGTCTGGGATGTCACGGGCGTCCGGGCGCTACCCGAGCGGCCGGCGATCGAGATCGGCTGGCGGGTGCCTCTGGGCGGCGTTCCCGGGCGTGTGGCCATCCGGGCGGCGCTGTTTCCGTACGACGCGAATCATCAGACGTTCGTGAACGTGTACGAAGGGGATGTCCTCACGCGGCAGGACATGCTGAACGCGGAGCGGCCGAGCGGCGAGTACTATACCGGCGGACGCCAGGGCGCCGTCGCGGTGTTCAGGGCCTTTACCGGTGCCGGCATCCACCACATCGCAATCGGACCCGATCACATCCTCTTCGTCGTCGGACTGCTCCTGCTCGGCGGAAGCATCCCGCGGCTTCTGGGAATCGTGACGGCCTTCACGGTCGGTCACAGCGTCACGCTGTCGCTCGCCGCGCTCAACATCGTCGTCTTGCCGGCGCGGATCGTCGAGCCGGCCATCGCGCTCAGTATTGTGTACGTGGGCGCGGATAATCTTCTGGCGACCGCGAACGCACGCGACGTCCGTGCGTGGATCGCGCTCTTCTTCGGCCTCGTGCACGGGTTCGGCTTCGCGAGCGTGCTGCGGGAAATCGGCCTGCCTCCCCGCGCGCTTGGCATCTCGCTGTTTTCCTTCAACCTCGGCGTCGAAATCGGTCAGGCCCTGATCGTCGTCTTTGTCGCGTCGTTGATGGCCGTCGTCCGCACGCGCCGTCCGAAGCTGGCGCAGCGGCTCGTGACCGGGGGCTCGATCGTGGTCATAGCCGCCGGCGCGTATTGGTTCGTGCAGCGGGTGTGGTAGGGTTCGCGTGCGATCTCTGCTTGACCAGTTTCCTGGCGCCAGTACAATTCCACCTATGAAACGAATGATCCTCCTCGGCAGCTTGATCCTTGTCGGCGTGGTGTCGATCGCCGCCCAGCAACGGCAGGGTGGCCCGCAGAGTCCGCCGCAGCCCCTCGCTATCGAAAAAGTTCGCGACCGGTTGTTCATGATCAAGGGCGGCGGCGGCAACACGGGCGTGTTCATCACCGCCTCGGGCGTCGTCGTCGTGGACACCAAGCTCGACAACTACGGAACGTCAATCCTCGAGCAGATCCGATCCGTCACCGAGAAGCCGGTGACGATGATTATCAATACGCACACGCACGGCGACCACACCGGCAGCAACGACGAGTTCCCGGCAACGGTTGACATCGTGACGCATGCCAACACGAAGACGAATATGGAGAAGATGCCGGCGTTCCAGGGGGACAAGGCGCAGTACCTCCCCAAGCGGACGTTCACGGACACGACGACGCTGCTGTCGGGCGCGGATCGGATCGATCTGTATTACTTCGGACCCGGGCACACGAACGGCGACGCGCTAGTCGTGTTTCCCGCGCTTCGCGCCATGCACGCGGGGGATCTCTTCTCCGGCCAGAACCTGCCCATCATGGACGTCAACAACGGGGGGAGCGGCCTTCAGTATCCGGTGACGCTCAAGAAGGCGGCCGCGGGCATCAACGGGGTGGACACGGTCATCACCGGCCACAGCACGGCGATGCCCTGGAGCGCGTTCGTCGAATATGGCGAGTTCATGCAATGGGCCGTGGACACGGTTGCCCAGGCCGCGAAAGACGGAAAGACGCCGGAGCAGGCGGTGACGGCCCTCACGCCGCCCGAGAAGTTCAAGGCCTACACCATGCAGCGGGCGCAGGCGAACGTGACCGCGATCTACGGAGAGGTCAAGAAATAGTCAACGCTTGTGTTTCGCGATGTAGTTTCGAGCGAACTCTTCGAGGTGGGGCGCATTGCTCAGCCCCACCTTCTTCGCTTCTTCCAGAGCCGCGTCCGCGGCCATCCCGTCCCTGAGCACACGGCGGATCATCCAGAACGCGCCGACGCGGATCGCGGCGGTGCAGTGGATGAACATCGGACGATTCGCCGGGTCGTCCGTGATGCGCAGAAACTCGTCCACCTGCACGTCGGCCGGCGCGGTGTAGACGACCGGGATGTTGAAATACTTCATCCCGGCCTTTTCGACGGCGGCCTGTTCTTCTTCCGCGCGGTGTTCACCCGGTGTACGCAGGTTGAGGACGGCCTTGGCGCCGTCGGCTTTCAGCTTCGTGAAATGCTCGAGTCTGGGCTGGCCGCCCGTGCAGAACTGCGGGGTGACCTGCAGGAAGTTGCGGATGGGCGGCAGCTCCTGCGCGGACGCGGGTATCGCCCCCTGGGACGCAGCCTGACGCGCCCCGGCGGCGGACCCGGCGATCGCCACGGCGATCGCGGCGATGAACATGCGGGACTTCATGGCATCACGCCCGCGACGCCGTCAGCGCTTCACGTTGACGAGTCAGGTGCGGCACGATCCCGAGCATCCGCTCGATGAGCATCAACTGTCCGCGATGATGCATCTCGTGCTCCTTCACGCCGAGGAGCATTTCGAATCGCGTTTTACCAGCCGGCTGCACCGCTGCCGGCAACGACACCGTCTCGGCCAGCACCTCCGGCGTGAGTCCTGCCATGAACGTCACCATTCGAGCGCCGCCCTCCTCGAGGGCGGCGACGATCTGCTCCTTCGCGTGAAGCGCCTGTTCCTCGGCCGCTACTCGCGCGAGGCGGGCCCCGAAGAACGCAAAATCAATCGACGACAGGCGTTCGCCGTGCACCGCGATCTGCCAGCGCGGCGAGACCGCCAGGTGCGCCAGCATCTCGCCCACGCTTTTCACGCCGGGCGCCGCCTTGAAGTCGTACTTGTCAGCGGGAATATCTTGCGCGATCTGAATGGTGTTCGCCCGCACCGTTCGAAAACTTTCTGCGAGTTCCTTTGCGCCGTACATGCGTGACCTCTCTTTGATGGGGCCAGTGTACCACCGCAATGCCGCGGACCGCGGCGCAGCCCTGAAGGGCTGCGTTACGGGCGCTTCATACTCGTGTAGCGCAGCGTGCCAAAGCGGGAACGCGCGTTCACCGTGTGAACTGGATAGAGCTGACGACGCGGCTGAACACCTGGTTGTATGTGTTGAACTCGTTGTCCGGCGCGACGCCAATCAGGTAGAAAAGCGTGCCGTCGTTCAAGAGTGTCGTGAAGAGTACGATTCGCTCGGTGCGGCCGGTTACCTCGTTTTGATTCGACAGCAGCGTGCGAAGACCCGTGCGTCCCCCGACCGTCCCACGTTCGGAGCCGGAATTCCGGCTCATACGGGGATTCGACTGTGCCAGCGACTGCAGGAGTTCGTCGGTGGCGGTCTGCACATCGTGGGTTTCGTTCCGCGTCAGTCCGGCCTCCGCACCGTGCGTGAAGACGCTCTGCTGATTCACCGTGCCGTAGCCCCCCTCCGGCGCAAACGTCACGGAGTTGTTGCCCGGCAGTTCGCGCCAGTTCGACGGGACGCTGATCCGGAACAGGTTGCCTTCCGTGTACGAGGTATACCGGGAAGACGGCTTCTCGACGTTTCCAGTGATCCGCCCGCCGTTCGGGCTGCCCGGGGAGCCCGAGGTGCGTCCGGCATTCTTGGTCGCCTCCTCCGTGGTTGGCGCGGGCGACATCTGCCTCAGGCGCGCCTGCGCGCTCTGGAACGCGCCTGAATCGCGCGTGCCGCCCTCGACCCGCAGCGATTGCGCTTCCTTCGTGATGTAGGCGGAGCGGTCC
>JANNHC010000044.1:0-33889 GCA_031404215.1 Acidobacteriota bacterium | reverse complement strand
CATCGCCGGGTCCGCGCAGCGGGCCCAGCCACCGACCGGTCCGCGCGTGGCCGCGGCGCCGGCGGCCGCGGCGTCTCGACCCTCTCCACAGACGCCGAAGGATGCCGCCGACGGGTTCGACACCCTGGTGCGCCCCTTCGTCGCGGAAAACTGCGTGCCCTGCCACGGATTCAAGAAGCAGAAGAACGGGCTGAACCTCGAGGCCTATGAGTCGGTCGCCTCGTTGACCGACGATCACGATCGCTGGACCGAGGTGGTCCGGATGCTGCGCGGGCGCGAAATGCCTCCGGAGGAAGAGCCCCAGCCCGCGGAGCGCACGCGACAAGCTGTCGCCGGCTGGCTCGCGCGCGAGCTCCATCGGATTGATCGGACGACGCCGCCCGATCCCGGACGCGTGACGGCAAGGCGGCTCAATCGCACCGAGTACAACAACACCATCCGGGATCTGCTCGGCGTGGACGTACGGCCGGGCGACGACTTTCCGCAGGACGACGCGGGGTATGGGTTCGACAATATCGCCGACGTGCTGTCGTTTTCTCCGGTGCTGATGGAGAAGTACGTGTCGGCGGCCGAGAAGGTGTCGCGTATCGCGCTGTTTGGTCCTCAGCCGCTCAAACCGACGTTGATCCGGCTTCGGTCGGAAGGCCGGCGCGTTCGCGAGGCGCGGACGTTTCCCGGCGACTACGACGTCACCGGCTTGAGCCAGCCGAATGCGTTTCACGCCGTCCATCGGGTGCCGGTGGATGGAGATTACATCGTGCGGGTCGCGCTCGGGGGGCTTCGCCCGGCCGGTTCCGAGCCGATCGCCGTCGTGCTGTGGGTGGACGACCGCGAAGTGCAGCCGATCGCGCACGACCCGGAGCGTGCGGCGACGTTCAACGACGACCGGCAGGATTTCGGCGGGCAGACGCTGGAGTTCAAGCTGCGGCTCGAGGCCGGCGATCGCCGTATCGCGGTGGCGATTCCCCGGATCTTCGAAGGCCTGCCTGCCCGGTATGACGGACCCAACCCGTCGAAGCGCCCGGCGCCGCCCCCCCGTGAGTTCAAGCCCTCGCCAACCGCGACCCCCGAGCGTCTCGCACAGCAGCGCAAGCAGTTCGAGAACTCGCAGGCGGAGCTCGAGAAGATCCCGATGAACGGCGTGCGGGTGAACGCGGTCGATGTCGGCGGACCGTACTCGCAGCCGAGCGGCCCGTCCCGCGCGTCGCTCGCAAGAATCTACACCTGCGGCCACGTGAAGGCCGCGCACAACGCGATGTGCGCGCGGCGGATCATGACCGATTTTGCCCGCCGGGCCTTCAGGCGTCCGGTGGCCGCTCGGGAACTGGACGGCTACCTCGGCCTCGTGAAGCGGGCCCAGCAGCAGGAAGGATCACTGGCCGAGGGCCTGGCCGTCGGAATCCAGGCCATCCTCGTGTCGCCCGACTTCCTGTTCCGCATGGAGCGCGACCGCGCGGGCGCCGCGTCCACGCACCATCCGATTTCGCAGCACGAGCTGGCAACGCGGCTGTCGTACTTCCTGTGGTCGAGTATGCCGGACGCGCAGCTTCGGCGCGCGGCCGACACGGGTACGCTGCGCAACCCGCGAGTGCTGACCGCGCAGGTGCGCCGCATGCTGCGCGATCCGAAGTCGCATGCGCTGTCGGAAAACTTCGGCGGCCAGTGGCTGCAGTTCCGCGCGCTGGAATCGGTGACGCGCGATCGCGAGCGCTTCCCGGACTTTGAAGACTACCTGCGCCTGTCGATGCGCCGGGAAACCGAGCTCTTCATCGACAACATCATTCGACAGGACCGACGGATCCTCGACTTCATCGACGGCCGGTATTCGTTCATGAACGAACGCCTCGCGCGCCATTACGGGATCCCGAACGTCTCGGGACCGGCATTCCGCCGCGTGGATCTGACCGACACGCCACGCGGCGGGGTGTTGACGCAGGCCAGCGTGCTGACGGTCTCGTCGTATGCGACACGCACGTCCCCGGTCCTTCGCGGGCGGTGGGTGCTCGACAACCTCCTGGACGCGCCGCCGCCCGAGCCGCCGCCGGATGTGCCCAACCTCAAGGAAGAAGAGATTGGATCGGCGGCCTCGATGCGCGAGCAACTCGAGATGCACCGCAAGGATCCGACCTGTGCGTCGTGCCACAAGCGGATGGATCCGCTCGGCTTTGGTCTCGAGAACTTCGACGCCGTGGGCGCGTGGCGCACCGTGGACGGGAAGTTCCCCATCGACGCCACGGGCACCCTGCCGGACGGACGCAGCTTCAACGGTCCTGACGAGCTCCGGGTCATCCTCAAAGCCGACCACCAGGCGTTCGAACAATGCCTGACGTCGAAGTTGCTGACCTACGCCCTGGGGAGGGGCCTGGAGCGTTACGATAAGCGGACGGTCAGTGGTATCGTAAGCCGGCTGCCGGAGCACGAATACCGGTTCTCGGGGCTTGTCCTGGAAATCGTCAACAGCCTGCCCTTTCAGTCGAGAAGGAGTGCGAGCACGCCATGATTGTTACGCGCAAACACCTACCGCGCCGCAGCTTTCTCAAGGGGATGGGGGCCGTGATCGCGCTCCCGATGCTCGATGCGATGACGCCCGCCTTCGCGGCTCCGGGGTTCCAGGCCCGACCGGTCCGGCTTGGCTTCACGTATGTGCCCAACGGCATCACGATGGGCGAGTGGACGCCCAAGACCGCGGGCGCCGCGTTCGAGTTCTCGCGCGTGATGAAGCCGCTCGAGCCGTTTCGCCAGGAGATGCTGGTCTTGTCCGGCCTCGGCCATCGCAACGGCAACGCGCTTGGCGACGGCCCCGGCGACCATGCGCGCGCCGCGGCCTCCTATCTGACCGGTGTGCACCCGCGCAAGACCGCCGGCGCCGATATCCAGAACGGCATATCCGTCGATCAAATCGCGGCGCAGCACCTCGGCTCCCAAACCCGGTTTGCCTCGCTCGAGCTCGGGTGCGACGACTCGCGCACGATCGGCAACTGCGATTCCGGCTATTCGTGCGCATACACGAACAGCCTCGCCTGGCGCGGGCCGTCCACGCCGATGCCGCCCGAGACGAATCCCCGCCTGGTCTTCGAGCGACTGTTTGGCGACATCGACACGAGCGTTCCCCCCGAAGTGCGAGCCCGGCGGCTGATGTACCGGCGCAGCATTCTCGATCTGGTGAACGAGCGCACCGCGAAGCTGGCCGCGGGCCTGGGCCCGAACGATCGGCGCAAGCTCGACGAGTACCTCACCTCGATCCGGGAGATCGAGCAGCGCATCGAAAGGGCCGAGAGCGATCTCACCGGCCTGACGCCGTCGATCGACAAGCCGACCGGAGTGCCGGTGCTGTATGCCGACTACATCAACCTGATGTTCGACCTGCAGTTAATCGCGTTCCAGGCGGATCTCTCGCGGATCGTCACGATGATGATGGGCCGCGAGGGAAGCATGCGGACCTACCCGGAAATCGGCGTCCCCGATCCGCATCACCCGCTGACGCACCATCGCGGCAACCCCGAATGGATCGAGCGTGTCACGAAGGTCAACACGCTGCACATGGAGCTGTTCGCCGGCTTCATCGCGAAGATGAAGGCGACGCCAGACGGCGACGGCTCGCTGCTCGATCACTCGATCATCGTCTATGGGAGCGGCCTGAGCGACGGCAACCGGCACACACACGAAGATCTTCCCGTGGCCGTTCTCGGTCGGGGCGGCGACTTCCGCCTCGGCAGCCACATCGTCTATCCGAAGGACACGCCGATGACCAATCTGTACCTCACACTTCTCGACCGGGTGGGCGTCCAGCAGGAAACCATCGGCGACAGCACGGGCAAGATCGATCACCTCACGGATCTGTAGGGCCAATTGTTAGTGTTGATTGCTGATTGGTGATTGCGAACGCGCAATTCAATCGGCAATCAGCACTCAACACTCGGCAATCCCCTGGTGCCCCGCCTCCTCCTTGAAATCATCGTGCAGACCGTTGCCGACGCGTGCGCCGCCGCGGAGGGAGGAGCCGACCGGCTCGAAGTCGTCCGCGCGATCCGCGACGGGGGGCTCACGCCGCCGCTGTCACTCGTTGACGCCCTAGCCGGCGCCGTCTCGTTGCCGCTCCGCGTGATGATTCGCGCGAACGCCGGCTACGGGACCGACGCAGGCGAGCTGCGCACGCTTCAGCGGGAGGCCGCCGCGTTGGCGGCCCGGGGCGTCGATGGCCTCGTTGCCGGATTCGCGACGGCGGGAGCGCTTTCGCTCAGCGATTTATCGGCCGTCCTCGCTGAAACCGGCGGCGTGCCCGTGACCTTTCATCGTGCGTTCGACTCGCTGCGCGATCCGGCGGCCGCGATCGACGTGCTCGGTGGGGTTCCCCAGATCGATCGGGTTCTGACAAGCGGCGGCGCAGGGACCGCACCGGAACGCTGCGCCCGGCTCAGGAGTTACATGGCGCGCGCCGGCGCGCGGCTCGCGATCGTGGCGGGTGGCGGCGTGGACGAGGAGGCCTTCGCGTTCTTCGCGAAATCGGGTTGCGTGCACGAGATTCACGTCGGCCGCGCCGCCCGGGATGGAATGGATCCGGAAGGCCCCGTCTCCGCCGCACGCGTGCGGCGGCTCCGGGACCTCGCGGATCGGTGACGCGAACGGTTAGAACTTCACCTTGACGCCGAGCTGCACCTGGCGTTCCGTCGTCCCGCACAGCGCACAGGACGGACTGGAGAGCATCGCCGAAATCGTGCCGACCGCCGCATTGCCAATCGTGGTGTTCGGGTTGGCGAACTGCGGATGGTTCAGCAGGTTGAACGCCTCGATACGGAACTCGGTGGCGTAGCGCCCGATCTTCGTGTTCTTGACGAGCGAGGCGTCGATATTGAACGACCCGGGTCCTCGGATGATGCCGCGTCCGGCATCTCCATACGTGCCTGTCACGTCGGCCGGCGACACAAAGCACGATGTGTCGAACCACCGATCGATCGTCGGATTGCTCAGGTTTCCGTCGCAGATGCGGTTCGGCCGGTTCCCGGTTCCAGCCGACTGCACGCCTTGCGTCTGCGTGACGGTCAGCGGCAGGCCGCCGCGCAGATACAGGATGCCGCTCATCTGCCACCCGCCATACAGCTGCCCCCGCGCCCACGGCAGCTCGTAGACCCAGCTCGACGAGAACGTATGCGTCACGTCGTAGTCGGACGGGCCACGGTTGTAGTCCAGGTCGTAGTTATTCGTGATCCCGGCCTCGTTATCCGACGCGAAGTCCATCGAGTGTCCGTAGGTGTACGAATTCAGGAACGAGAAGTTGTTGGCGAACCGTCGCTGGAACTTCAGGAGCAGCCCGTTGTAGTCGAGGGTGCCGATACTCTGCGACTGGCTCAGTGAGCGCAGCCCTGGCGCGAGCGTGATGAACGGCCGGTTGACGTTGGCGTCGGTCACACCCACCACCGCCTTCGCCTGGTTGATGTCCACCTTGATGACCATCTGCCGCCCCTGCGATCCGACGTACGCCGCCTCCGCCAGGTAATTGGTGCCGAAACCACGCTGCACGTTGACGTTCCACTGGCGCGCGTAGGCATCACGGAAGTCGATGTCGAAGATCGACCTCGTGGCGCCGGCGACGGGACGATTGGGGTCAACGCCAGGCGGCAGCGGCAGGCCGTCCTTCAGCAGCAGGTTGCTGCCGTACGACGTCGGGTTCGCGTTGAGCGACGTGGACTGCAGGAAGGGCTGGTTCTGGGCCTTCGACGAGGACGTGCCGCCGGGCGAGAAGTTCCAGAAGACACCGAATCCCCCGCGCACGAGCGTCTTGCCGTCGCCGGTCAGGTCGTACGCGAAACCAAAGCGCGGACCGATGTCCTTCTTGGAGTAGGTCTGCAGGTGGCGGCCGACGGCGACGCCTTCGATGGTCGCGTTGTCCGACGCGACGACGAACCTGCCCGTCGTGACGTCGAAATTGGACTGCCGATCCTTGATCTCGGTCCATGGCGGGTAGACATCCCAACGGACCCCGAGATTCAGCGTCAGTTTGCGGCTGGCCCGGAAATCATCCTGCAGGTAGACCGAGATTTCGGGGCGCTTCTCGGTGTACGTGCCCGCGTCGAAGAGGTTGCGGTTCTTGGTGCTCACGAGGCCGAGCATGAAACTGGCCACGTCGAATCCGGTCGCGCTGTTGACCGTGCAGCCGGCGCCCTGTCCGGCGCAGTTCGACGTCATGTTGTTGTTGAACGTGAAGTTGCCGACGATCGAGTCGGCGTTGAGGATCTCGCGCGACCGCAGCGTGAGGCTGCCACCCGCTTTCACCGTGTGTCTGCCCCTCGTCGTCGTGACGTTGTCGAAAATCTGAAAGTCGTTTTGGTTGGTGATGAGCGGCTGGTTGCTGTTGGCGCCCAGGTTCCGGATGTTCTGAAAGTTGAGCTGGGTCATCGCCGACGCGACGGTACTGACGTTGATCCCCGGTAGCCCGACGGCCTGGGCGGGATTGGTTCCGTAGTCGATCGACGTCATGAAGAACTTGATCGACGACCATCCGAAGCGGAACTCATTCAGCCAGTTGGTGCCCAGCGTCTGGGTGTCGTTGAACGCCAGGCTTTGGGCCTTGATGTTGCCGTCGCCGGCGCCGAACGTGGCGCCCGCGTCGCCGTGTGGCAGGGTCGCCGGCTGGATGCGATGCGTTTTCTGGAAGCTGTAGCGCGTGAAAAACCGGTTGCTGTCGGTCAGCTTGTGCTCGATTTTCACGTCGAACTGGTTGTCCTGCCGTTCCTTGATCGGGTTGATGAGGTAGTTGCTGATGGTCTGCCCGTTCGCCTGGCGCGTGCCGGCCGTATTCGGCTCGGGGTACAGCTGCGAGAGGATGGCCCGTGCGACGCCGTCGATCCGGTTGTCGGGGATGACGTTGCCGGCAAACGGCTGGCCCGTGATCGGGTCGTAGATCACGCGCGACAACTCCGAGAAGTTCCCGGTTCGCATCGCCACCGACGGGACGGTGGAGAGGAACGTCTGGCCCTGCGTCTCCCGGTGGCCCTGGTAGTCCCCGAAGAAGAACGTGCGGTTCCTCGAGACCGGTCCGCCAAGCGTGCCCCCGAACTGGTTCTGTCGGAAGTCCGGCTTCGCGCGCCCTGCGCGGTTGTTGAAGAAGTTGTTGGCGTCGAACGCATCGTTGCGGTGGAATTCGAAAACGCTCCCGTGCAGGTTGTTGGTGCCGGACTTGATCTGCAGGTTGACGACCCCGCCGAGCGACCGACCGAACTCGGCCGAATACGTCGACGTCTGCAGCTTGAACTCGTCGAGCGCGTCCACGCTCGGGAAGATCACAACCGTCTGGAGCCACGTTTCGTTGTTGTCCACGCCGTCGAGCATGAAGTTGTTGTCGCGCGCCCGTTGGCCGTTGGCCGAAAAGGACGCCGACGCGCGCCACGCGAGGCTGCCGGCGCCGTCGATATTCGAGCCGGGGATGCCGCGCAGCACTCCCGGAAGCGTGCGCGTGAGGTTCACGAAATTGCGTCCGTTGAGCGGCAGCGCCTCGATCTGCGCCGAGGTCACCGTCGTGCCGAGCTCAGACGAGGAGGTCTGAAGAAGCGGGCTCGTGGCTTCAATGCTGACCGATTCGGTCATGGCGCCCACCTCGAGCTTGAGATCGATGCGCGCCCGTTGATCCACGCCCAGCTCGACGTTCGAGAGCGTCAGGCTCTTGAAGCCGGTCAGTTCCGAGATCACCGTGTAACGCCCGGTGGAGAGGGCCGCCACGGTGTATTCGCCGTTCGAATCGGTCTGGACGGTGCGCGTCAGGCCGGTGCCTTCATTGACGACCGTGACCTTCGCATGGGGAATCACGGATCCCGACGCGTCGGTAACCGTGCCGAGAATAGTGCCGCTGACGGTCTGCGCCCCCGCCGTCAGTGGCGGGTAGGCCGCGACGACCATCAGCGTGAAGACAATGCGGCCGAGCGTCCTGGGAGTCGAGAATGCTGCGCGACCGGGCATGGGTGTCCTCCACGGAATGACAACACGAGGATGTGACCAGCGCGAATCGACGACGATCTGGCACGTGTACGGCTCCCATATATCACACTCGAGTCACGTGCGCCGGGACGGGTATTCGCACCGAAAACTCCCGGCCGGCCGGCAATGGCCCGTGGTAGCATCCGGCGCGTGTTGGCAGAAGGCACGGGACACGTGTGGAAGACTTCACTGGCGGCCGGCTGCGCCGTCGCTGTATCGGTTGCGCTGACGGCTGCGCAAGGTGCCTGGCAATCCCCCTCCGGCACGAACTTCCAGACCATCGGCGGCAACCTCGCGAACCAGCGGTATTCGTCGCTGACGCGGATCACCAGGGCCAACGTGGCGACGCTTGGAGGCGCGTGGACCGTCCATCTCGAAGACGGTAAATCTCCAGGTGCCATGCAGGCGACGCCCATCGTCGTCGCCGGCGTGATGTTCATCGCGTCGGGCGGCGGGAATATCTTCGCGATTGAGGCCGCCACGGGCGCGATCAAGTGGAAGCACGAGACGTCGCTCGCCGGCACGTATCGGGGTGTAGCGGTGGGAGAGGGCAAGGTCTTTACCGGGCGCCGCGACAACAGCCTGATCGCGCTCGATCAGAAAACCGGCGCGCTCGTGTGGAAGACGCAGCTGGCGAACCCGGCGCCGGGAATGACCAGCGCGCCAGCCGTCTACCATGACGGCCTCGTGTATATCGGCGTTGGCGGCGGCGAAGTGGGCGTTCGCGGCCAGTTCGGCGCGTACGACGCGCGCACCGGTAAAGAGGTGTGGAAGTTCTGGACGCTGCCCGGTCCCGGGGAACTCGGGCACGACACGTGGGAAGGCGATTCCTGGCAGTACGGCGGGGGACCGGTGTGGACCCACCCGGCGATCGATGCCGATCTCCGCATGGTGTACGTGCCGATCGGCAACGCGGGTCCGGACAACGACGGGACCGCGCGAGGCGGCGACAATCTGTTCACGGTCTCAATCGTCGCGCTCGACCTCAAGACTGGCGCCTACCGATGGCACTTCCAGGAAGTGCATCACGACCTGTGGGACTACGACAACTCCGCCGCGCCGGTGCTCGCCGACATCCAATACCAGGGATCGCGGCGCAAAATCCTGATGCACGGCGGCAAGACCGGGTTCCTGTACATACTGGATCGCACGAACGGCAAGCCGCTCATCGGCATCGAGGAGCGCCCGGTTCCGCAGGAGCCCCGGATGAAAACGGCGCGCACGCAGCCGTTTCCGATTGGCGACTCGTTCGTCCCGACCTGTCCCGAGCCCGGAAGCGTCGCCCCGGGTGCCGCGAGCAGCTGCATCTTCGGTGCGTACTGGACCGATCCGGTCGTGATGGCGCCGGGCACGCTCGGTGGCCTCTCGTGGGCGCCCATGGCGTTCAGCCCGCAGACGAACCTGATCTACATCCCGGGGACCGTCATCAACTCCGCCTTCACGTTGCGACGGCAGGCGTGGGATTCGGCGACTCAAACCTTCAAGCCGCTCGACGAGGGCCGCGGATTTTATCGCCCGCCAGGGTCGCCGCGCGCGGGCACGCTCACCGCGATCGATCCAGCCACCAACAAGATTGTCTGGCAGAAGCGGACAAAGTTTCCCCTCGGCACCGGCAGCGGCCTCCTCAGCACCGCGACGGGCCTGCTGTTCCACGGAGAGTCCGACGGCAACGTCGTGGCGTACGACATCGCCAATGGCGCGGTCGTGTGGCGGTTCCAGACTGGCACGGGCGCCGACGCGCCGATTGCCACCTACGAGGTGAACGGTGAGCAATACATCGCGCTGCTGACCGGGGGGAATTCGTTCATGCTGTCAAAGCGCGGCGACAGCGTCTGGGCATTCAAGCTGGGTGGGACGTTGCCACAACAGCCTGCACCCCCTGAACCGCCGACGACTCAACCCGGCCGTTGAGGGGCAGATTTCGATTGTTTCGGCTACGTGGAGACTCCATGAAACGAATCGCTCGCGCGTCGATCGTCGTGCTCTCGCTGGGGACAGCGCTCGCGGCCGCGGCGCCTCAGAACGCCGCCGGCACGGCGCCGCAGGCCCCGCGCGCCGCGTCGCCAGTCCCTGCGTCGCCGCAGGAAATCCTGCTCTGGGAAAACGGCGCGCCCGGTGCGCTGGGACAGGCCGACTCAGACAAGCCGACGATCACCGCGTATCGCGCGCCCCGAGGCAGCTCGGGAACCGCCGTGATCGTCGCGCCAGGCGGCGGCTACGGGGCGCTCGCGACCGAGCACGAGGGCCGTCAGGAGGCGTACTGGTTCAATGCGATGGGTATTACCGCCTTCGTGTTGAAGTATCGGCTGGGTCCGCGGTACCACCATCCAATCGAGCTCGGCGACGCGCAACGCGCGATTCGGACCGTCCGCGCGCGCGCCCCAGAGTTCAACGTGCTGCCGGACCGCATCGGCATGATGGGTTTCTCCGCCGGTGGTCACTTGACGTCCACCGCCGGCACGCACTTCGACGCGGGCAAGGCCGATGCCCCGGATGCGATCGATCGCGCCAGCAGCCGGCCCGACTTCCTGATCCTCGGGTATCCAGTGATCACGTTCGATCCCGCGGTCACTCACGCAGGCTCGGTGAGGAACCTGCTCGGCGAAAACCCGGACCCGAAATTGATCGAAGACCTGTCGAATGATCTGCGCGTGACGCCCCAGACGCCGCCGACATTTCTGTTCCACACGACCAACGACGCCGCCGTGCCGGTCGAGAACAGCGTGCGCTTCTACCTCGCCCTTCGCAAGGCGAGGGTGCCCGCCGAAATGCACCTGTTCGAGAACGGCCCCCACGGCGTCGGCATGGCGCTCGGCGATGCCTCCCTGAGCGCCTGGCCGACGCTGCTCATGAACTGGCTGCGCGCCCGGGGGTTGCTCGTGCGTCCCGTGACGCCATAGAGGCCCGAGCCCCGGTTTCGCGCTCAATCAATACTCCGTGAACATCCGCTGAATGTCCGCGCCGTCCCGTGTTTTCGTCAGCGCCAGCATCAGCAGGATGCGGGCCTTCACCGGCGCGAGGTCCTCGCCTTGAATCTGCAGCCGCGGCGCAGAAGCGATACGGCTTCTCGCAGGTACGCGCCCGCCACCCGTGCGGGTCGTCGTGACGACGAATACGCCCTTCTCGATCGCATATCGGATGCCTTCGTCCTGCGTTCCGCTGACCGCGCCGGCACCCGCCGCGGCGACGACGATCCCCTTCGCACCCTGATCGACGATGGCCTTGATCACGTCGCCTGTCGCGCCCTGGTAGGTCATGACGACGTCCACGCGGGGCAGTTCCTCGACCTGCGCCACATCGAACTCGCTTCGCCGGGTGTGACGCTTCACGACGTTGCGGTAATAGACGACCCGATCGGCGTCCACGACGCCGAGCAGTCCGTAGTCTCGCGACTGGAACGTGTGGAGCCGATGCGCGTCCGTCTTGGTCACGTCGCGCGCGGCATTGATTTCGTCGTTCAGCACGACGAGCACACCTCTGCCGCGCGACGCGGGATCGGCCGCGACGCGGTAACCCTCGAGCAGGTTGGCGGCGCCTTCGTAGCCGAGAGTGCTCGGGTTCCGCATCGATCCGACGACGACGACCGGCTTGTCGCTGTGGACCGTCAGGTCGAGAAAGTAGGCCGTTTCCTCGAGCGTGTCCGTTCCGCTCGTCACGACGATGCCGGCCAGGTCGCTGTCTTCTGTGAAGAGCGCATTGATGCGGTTGGCGAGGTCAACCCAGTGCTTGAGGCTCAGCGAGCTGCTGGCGACGTTGGCGAACTGCTCGAACTCGGGGCGGACGTAGCGTTCGATGCCGGGTATGGAGTGGACGAGTTCTTCGGCCGTCAGCCTGCCGCCGGTGCGGTTGGAAATCGTTCCGCCTGTGGCCACGAGCCGGACCCGGGGGAGGACGGCCCCCTGCGGGGAGGGGGCGACGGTCTGGGGTTCCTGGGGTGGCAGCGTGTGAGATATAACGGCGCATGCCGCCAACCCTGGAGCCACGAGCACAGTCACAAGCAGAGCCGGCCCGACCACCCATGCGCGCATGGCGCCAACTATAGCTGAGGACGCGGGTTTCCGTGTGCGAGCGAGAGCCAGCGGCTGAGTTCACCGGCCGCTTCGCGCGGCGTGCTGCCGTAGAACGGCATCGTGGCCACCGAGCCGCCTGGCACGCGGGCCAGCTGCGCCCGCCATTTTCCAGGACCAACCGGCAAGACCTCGATGCAGTACTCGCGGCCGTTGATGATTTCGTCGAAGCGTTGCAGGTTCACGGTGGAGGCGATGGACATGTTGGGGTACGGACGGAGTCAGTAGTGTAGCGTCATGGTGGCGGCAATCAAGCGAAAGGACCACCGAAGGCGCATCCACACGGTGCACGGTGGCCGAATGAGCGGCGAAACATGCGAAAAAAACTTTGATTGTCGGAACTTCCACAACAGATCCACGGTTGTTCCACATTTTTTCCACAGGCGCCTGTGAAACGGTGTTTCCGGCGCTTGACGCGGCCGGAAGTGAAAACTAGGCTGGAATATCGAATGATCACCAGACTCGTCGTGCTGCTCCTCTTCGCGTGCTCGGCGCGCGTCGATGCGGCCGAGTCCGTACTTTACCGGCTGTTTCTCATGGACGGCACGACCCTCATCAGCTACGGGGAGTTCTCCCGGGTCGCCGATCGCGTGGTGTTTTCAATCCCCGTCGGCGAGACCGCCGGGTCGCCGGCCCTGCAGCTCGTAAGCATCCCGCAAGCGTCGGTGGACTGGGACCGCACCGATCGGTACTCCGATGCCGTTCGGGCGCGGCGCTACGGAGAAACCCGCGGCGAGACCGATTTCACGCTGCTCAGCGGGCGCGTCACGGAGGCGCTCAACGAGATTGCGCTGACCTCCAATCCTTCCCGGCGTCTCGCGATGGCCCTGGAAGCCCGTGGCAATCTGGCGCGGTGGCCGTCCGAGAACTTCGGGTATCGCGCGACTGACGTCTCCCAGCTCGTCGGCATGCTCGACGAGGTGATTTCGGAACTGCGCGTCGCGGCTGGACAATCCAGCTTTGACGTCAGTCTGATCGCCACGGTGACGCCACTCGTGGCCGAGGAGTTGCTGCCGCCCCCGGAATTTCGCGAAACCATGGAGCAGGCCGTCGCCGCCGCGTCGGCCACCCCTGAGCCGGCCGAGCGTATCTCGTTACTTCGCGCGATCGCGGGCGCGCTTCGTGAGCCGGCGCGTGCCGGGGGCTGGGCCGCGTCCCTCTACACGCGCGCCTCCGTAGATCTGGCGGCGGAGCTGCGCATCGACAAATCGTACGAGCAGCTCTCGTCCGCCACCATGGCATCGGCGAGTCCCCGCGCGGCCCGTGGTGACGTCACGGGCATGCAGGCGCTCGTGCGGGCGGTGTTGAAGGCGGACGATCGCCTTGGCCGGCGGCGGCCGCAGGAAACTGCCGCCCTGCTCGCACTTCTCGACCTGCGGCTCGATGAAGCCAGGCGTTTCCGCCTCGCTCGCGACGCCTGGAGCGTCCGGCTCGATCTCATCAGGACGTACCGGGCGGCCATTGCGCCGGTGATCGGGGAGCTCGGCCGGGCGACGGCGTCCCTCGAACGGATCCGCGAGCTCGCGGGACCCGATCCCCGTCAGTTGCCGCGTCTGGAACAGCGGCTCGTGATGGCCAAACAGCAGCTGGCCGCCATCACCCCGCCGATCGAGCTGCAGCCGGCGCACGGGCTGTTCACCTCGGCTTTTCACATGGCATGGCGCGCGGCGCTGGCGCGCCGGAACGCGGTATCATCAAGAGACATGACGCTCGCGTGGGAGGCGTCGTCGGCGGCCGCCGGCGCCCTCATGCTGTTCGAGCGCGCGGGCCAGGAACTCGATCGGCTGACGGCGCCCCCTTCATACCGGTGATCACCCCACGCATCACCCGCCTCGTGCGGGTGGCTGACCTGCAGGCCATGCACGCGTACATCGCGCAGTGCGCGGCGACGGCTGACGCGCGCGAGTGCGCCGTCATCGTGCCGACCCGCGGCGCCGCTGAAGCGCTGCGGCAGACGCTCGAAAGCCGGTGCCTGACGCCTGAATCGCCCGCGCTGCTGCTGCCGGATCTCGTCACGCGCGCCGAGCTTTACGGCCGGCTGCACGCGCGACGCCCAGGCGCTCCTGCTCGACTGACCGATTTCGAACGCGAAGTCATCTTCCGTCGCGCCGCGATCGACGCGGCCTCCGAAGGGACTCCCGCTCCATTTCGTCTCCGCGCCGGGCTCATCGTCGAACTCCTGGGTTTTTATGACGAGCTTCGAAGGCGCGACAAGACCGTCGCGGCGTTCGAGCGGCTGATGATCGGCAGCCTCGAATCGAGCGCCGATACCGATCGCGGAGCCGAACGGCTGCTTCGCCTGACGCGGTTCCTGAGCGCCACGTTTGCGATTTTCGAGCGGCGGCTCGCGGTGGCCGGGCGGGTGGACGAGCACGGGCTTCGCGCGTGGCTCGTCGGCGGGGCCCCCGATGCAGCGGAACCTGGCGGATCGATCGTCGGGCCCGGCCCGACGGGAACACCGGGGACAACGCCGGGCGGACATTCGTACCGCCATGTTGTCGTCACCGTGCCCGACCAGGCAGCGGACCCGCGCGGGCTCTGGCTCGCCGACTACGATTTGCTGTCGCGCATCCCCGGCCTCGCCCGGCTCGACATCGTGGCCACCGAGAATGTGCTGGCCACCGGCTATCACCAGCGCCTTCACGACGTCTTGCCGGGGATTGAGGAGGAGCGCAGCGGTACGCCGGCCGCCCCTCCGGTACTGGCTGTTGAGCGGCCGCCGGCCGGCGGGGAACCTGCGCGCTGGATCGTGTGTCGCGATCGAGAAGAAGAACTCGTGGACGTTGCTCGAACCCTGAAGCGCCGGGCGTCCACTCGGCTCGACCGGACGGCGATTGCGTTCCAGCGCCCGCTGCCTTACCTGTACCTCGCGCACCAGGTGTTTCCGGATGCGCAGATTCCCTACCAGGCGCTTGATGCGCTCCCGCTTGCCGCGGAACCCTTTGCCGCCGCGATCGACCTCGTTATCTCGTTCGCGATCGCGGAAGGCACGCGCGCCTCGCTCGTCGGGATCCTTGGCTCGCCGCACTGGTCATTTCAGATCGACGGGGGAATCATCGAGAGGGAGGACGTGGCCGCCGCGGATGTCCGGCTGCGGGAAGTGAAACATGTCGGCGGGTGGGAGCGGCTGGCGTCTCTCGCCGCCGATTCATCGGAGGCCTCTGCTGGACCGGGGCGCCGGCGGCGGAGCTCCAGATCGGCGCGCGCGTCGGCAGCCCTGCGCGCGGCTTCGGCGGCGGCTCGAGAGCTACGGCCCTTGACCGACGCGGCCACCGCGTCGGGTCAGGTTGGCGCCCTGCTCGCATTCGTCGCGGCGCACGAGCGCCTGCCGAAGCCGGACGACGAATGGTACGCGCGGCATCTTCGCGCGCGCGCGGCCGTGCTGGCGGCGCTCGAATCGCTGCGCGACGCGCACCAGTTGTACGATGATGCCCCGGTGTCGCTGGTGGAACTGTCGAACACCGTCCGGCGCTGGATCGAAGGACAGACGTTCTCGCCCCGCACAGGCTCGCGCGGCGTGCTGCTTCTCGACGCACCCGCCGCCGCGTATGCCGACATCGATGAGCTGCGCCTGGCCGGGCTGGTCGAATCCGACTGGCCGGACCGCAACCGCCGGAGCATTTTCTATCCGTCGGCCCTGCTCGGCCAGCTCGGCTGGCCGACCGAAGGGGATCGCCTGGCCGCCGCGCGCGCCCGGTTTCAGGATCTCCTTCGCCTCCCACGGGTCCGGGTGTCGGTGTCGACCTTTACGCTCGAAGACGACGCGATCGTGCCGGCGTCGGCGTTCCTCGAGGAAGTGGAGGAGGCTGGCCTCCCGATCGAGCCGACGCCGCGGGTCGATCGGGCGCGGGCGTTCCTCCACGAAGCGATTGCGGAGGATCCGATCGACGCCGGCGCGCTGACGGGCATGGCGCTCGAGTGGCTGACGCTTCGTGCATCGCGATCGCCCGCCTCGGGGGGCATGTATCACGGCGCGGCCGGCCCGCGTGAGGCGGGCGTGTACGCGGTGAGCAGCATCGAGCGGTATCTCGAATGCCCTTTCAAGTACTTCGCCGCCTACGTGCTCCGCCTGCCCGAGGAACGCGCCGAGGAATCCGGGCTGACGGCGCAGGAGCGCGGTCAGTTTCTTCACGAGGTCTTCGAGAAATTTTTTGGGGAATGGCAGTCGTGCGGCCGTGGAAGCATCACGACCGGGAACCTGGGGGATGCGCTGACGCTTTTCGAGACGATCGCGGACGTCCAGCTGGCCACGTTACCGGAGTCCGACCGTGCCCTGGAGCGCACGCACCTGCTGGGATCGGCCGCCGCCCCGGGCCTCGCCGAGCGGGCGTTCGCGTCCGAGATCGAGCACGGCGGCGACGTCATCGAGCGGCTGCTCGAACACGAGCTCCAGGGGGAGTTCGTCTTCCAATCTGGCGGCAGCGCCAGGACGATCCGCCTGCGCGCCAAAGCCGATCGCATCGATCTGATGGCCGACGGGACGCTGCGCGTCGTGGACTACAAGCTGGGCAAGGCGCCCAAGCCCTCACGCGCGCTGCAGTTACCCGTGTACGGCGTCTGTGCGGAGCAGTCGCTCGAAGGACGCCACGGTCGATCGTGGACGCTCGCGCGCGCCGGCTACGTGGCGTTCCGCGAGAAGAACCCGTTTGTCGCGCTCGGGTCCTCGTCAACCCTGAAGGAAGCGGTCGATGCGGGGCAGGCACGTTTCCTCGCCGCCATCGACGGCATCGAGCGCGGCGAGTTTCCGCCGAATCCGGACGAGCCTTTCCTTTGCACGCGCTGCGGCTACGCCTCCGTGTGCCGCAAGGACTACATCGGCGATGAGTGACGCGCGCGACCCGTCGCCCGCTTCGCAGCTGTCGCTGTTTGGCGGCGGCGACACGCCCGTGGACACGGGCCCCCCACCCGTGGCGCCGCCAGTCGCCTCGATTGACCCGGACGCCAGCGCGCGCGAGTTTGCCGTCGACCCCCGGCACCACGTCGTGCTGGAAGCCTCGGCCGGCACCGGAAAAACCTCGGTGCTCGTCTGGCGGTACATCAATCTCCTGAGGGCAGGCGTCGAGCCTGGCAACATCCTCGCGATTACGTTTACCCGGAAGGCCGCGGCCGAGATGCGCGAGCGCATCATCCGCGAGTTGAAGGACGCCGCCGCGCGATCGGAGTTCGACAAGGCCCGCTGGAACGATGTCCGCGACCGGCTCGGCGACATTGCGATCAGTACGATCGACGCCTTCTGCCTCTCGCTGCTGCGGGAGTTTCCGCTCGAAGCGGACCTGGATCCCGGCTTCGAGATGGCCGACGAAACGGAGGTGCCCAGGCTCGTCGAGGAGTCGCTGGACCTGTCGCTCCGGATCTTTGCCGGCCTCGCGAAGCAGGAGCCCGACGTCGCGCTGGTGCTGGCGCAGCTTGGCGTCGCGCGCGCGCGCGCCGGGCTGGCGTCGCTGCTCGAACGCCGGCTCGTGGCCTGGAGTGCTCTCGACCGTTTTCTCGCCCGCGGTCCGGCGGACCTGACAGCCGAGATCGTCTGCCGGCGCGCGGCCACGGCGCTGCAGGACGCGCTCCGCGCCGTGCCGGGCGGCCTCGCGCGCTTCCTCGCCGATGGTCCTGTCGATCACCCGCGGTACCGGCTGCTCCTTCGCGACCTGCATCGGCTCGCGGATCTCGAGCGGGCGGGCGACGCGCATATTCGCGGCGTACTCGATCGGGCCGGTTCCCATTTCCTCACCGGAGAAGGCAAACCCCGCAGGACCGGCGCGATCCCCCCGTACAAGGGGGAACGGGATTACCCATCCCCGGAAGCGTCCAAGCGGCACCGCGCGGCGGCGTTCCAGGTCGCGCCGCACGTCGAGAAGGTCCTGGCCGGATTCACGCGCGATCTGAACGTCGTGCTGGCCCGCGGGGTGCGCAGGATGTTCGCCATCGCGCTCGCCCAGTATCGCAAGGCGCTCGACGATCGCTCCGTGCTCGATTTTTCAGACGTGCTGCAGCGGGCGCTCGAGCTCCTGCGCCAGATGGACGAGTTCTCGCAGAGCCGCTTCCGACTGGAATCGCGGTATCACCACGTGCTCGTTGACGAATTCCAGGACACGAGCCGCGCGCAGTGGGAACTCGTGTCGCTCCTCATCCAGTCGTGGGGGGAAGGGCTGGGCCTCGCCACGCAGCCCTCGATCTTCATCGTCGGCGACCGCAAGCAGTCGATTTACCGGTTTCGTGACGCCGAGGTCGCCGTCCTGAAGGAAGCGGGCAAATACATCGAAGGACTACGCCCGTCTGGCAGCCCGAGACGATCGATCAGCCGGAGCTTTCGCGCGTTGCCGGAACTGCTCGAATTCGTCAACGAGCTCTTCGGCGAAATGTCGCAGAGCGGCGCGAGGCCGGATGCGTTCACCTATACCGATTCCGATCGGTTCCCCGTGGATCCCGTGCCTCGCCTGCGGGGCCCGGTGCTCGGCCTCGCGGTTGCGAAAGATCCCGAGGCGTGCGCGGCGGCCGTGGCCCACGAAATCTCCCGAATCCTTCGGGAGGAGACAGTGCGCGATCGCAAGACCGGCGTCGCGCGCGAGGCGCGCCCGGGCGATGTCGCCATCCTCTTCCGCTCCCGCACGAGCCATCGCGAATTCGAGCACGAGCTGGAGGTGCGAGGCATTCCCACATACGTCTACAAGGGGCTGGGATTTTTCGACGCCGACGAAATCAAGGACGTCTCCGCGCTCATTCGGTATCTCGCGGACCCCGGCTCCGATCTGCGCGCCGCGGCGTTTCTGCGCTCGCGTTTCGTGCGCCTGTCGGATGGGGCGCTCGCACGTCTGGGCCCCAGGCTCGCCGCCGCGATTACCGGCCCCGAGCCGCCGGATGCGCTCCTGGTGCTCGATGACGAGGACGCGCGGGTGCTGCGATACGTCCGCGCGCGCGCGGGGGACTGGCTCGCGCGAGTGGACCGTGTGCCCCCGGCGGACCTGATCGAGCAACTCCTGCCCGCGACGGCCTATGCGTATGAGTTGCGCGGGCCGCGGCGGCAGCAGGCCTGGGAGAATCTAAAAAAAATGCGCGGGCTCATCCGCCGCATCCAGAACCGGGGCTACGCGACGCTCCCACGCATTGCCGATCACCTCGATTCGCTGACCGCGGGCGACGAATCGAACGCGGTCATCGAGGCGCTCGACGCCGTGAATCTGATGACGGCGCACGCGTCCAAAGGACTCGAGTTCCCCATTGTCTTCGTGGTGAACCTGGCGAGGGGTGCGACCGGCCCGCCGCAGCCGGTTCGGCTCGTCGTCGATGGCGAAGGCGGAGAGCCGTCGGTCTCGATCGGCCCGTTTGTGTCGGAAACGGACGAAGCCGAGCGCGACCGCGAGAAGCACGAAACGCGACGCCTCCTGTACGTCGCCATGACCAGAGCGCGCGATCGGCTCTATTTGTCGTCATCCTTGAAAGACGGCGCCCTCGTCGCGGGCCGCGGCAGCCTGGCCGAGGTGCTGCCAGACTCGTTGAAGCAGCTTTTCGGTCACGCGGCGACGGCATTTGAGGATTGTCCCGTCGCCGGGTGGACGAGCCCTTCCGGACGGATCTTCGACTGGCGAATCTGCAGAACGCCACCGTCCGTGGAGCAGGCCTTGGTGTCACCCTGGCTCCAGGCCCCCGGGGACTTGCCCCCCGATTTCTTTGGGCCAATGACAGACAACTCGGCCACGCCGCGGGTGGCTGTTACCGCCTGGCTCGAGACTGGGGTTGAGAGTGACGACTCGCGGCCCGGCCGCACGCGTGATGTGACAGCCGGGATCCTGGTGCACCGTCTTTTCCAGTGGGCAGAGGTCCTGGCCGGATGCGATGCCGACGCCGAGCTGGCGTATGCACGTGGATTGTTGCAGCCGGAAGAGCGCGCGGTGATCGAGGACGTGGACGCGACCGTCGAAACCGCCGTGGCCGCCTGGCGCACCATGCGGGCGCGCCCCGACGTCGCCGCATTGCTGGCCAACGGCCGACGGTTTCACGAGGTGCCGTTCTCGATGCGGATGGTCAGGGACGGCGCCTCGGTGGTGCTCCGTGGCACCATCGATTGCGTCATCCACAAAGACGACGGGTCGATTGCCGTGGTCGAATTCAAGACCGGGCGTCGCCGGCCGTTCCATCAACAACAGCTCGATCTGTACGTCGATGCGGTTCTCGCGTTGTTTCCTGGGACGCCGGTCGAAGGACGCCTGGTGTATTCAGACTGAGATCGCCTGGGCCGAACGTCCCTTGGGCGAAACTCTTTTCGGTTCCCGCCCTCACATCTGTAATGAGCGCGGAGGCGCTGTGGTCGGACTGACACCGCCAGTTGCTCGCCGATGCCCTTTTCGTGCGCGGTGTGACGGTCTGGCACACCCTGCCAGGCGCGGCGTCTAAACCTCATGAGCTGAACGAGTTCTAGAGAATGCACGAGGTTGTCGTCATTTATCCCGGTCTTTTTGTCGCCCACCGTGGACGCCGAGCGTCCAGCCCGTTCAACGCGCGAAGGTGCGAGAAAAGCTATATCGGCCAGCACTTTCCGGGCAGGAGGGAACCAAAGATCGGGAGGGGAGGTCTAAGCGGATAACTGGCGTCGAGATTGCAAAGCCCGCTGTGACGGGAGACACGGTATGAATGTTCCGGCGAGTGCGCTCAACCACGCAAGACCCATGACCTCGACCGTGTTCGAGCTCGAAGCGCTCGAAGGGTTGCAGTGCGGCTGCGTTGCGGCGGCGTATCGTGCGCGCCCGTGGGATGTGGCTGTCGTTTCCCTCGAGGCCAAGGGTCCCCATTGCATTCTCACGGGTCACGTCAGCGGGCAGATTCTGCGCCTTGGCGATCCCGAGGAGTTCGAGGACGAAGGGGAAATCGACGAATAGGGCCGTTCTACCTGGCCTCCTCCGCCGCGCCCCACTGCCTCGCGCGTTCTTCCGCTTCCTGTTGATTTTTTCCCACCAGCACAACCGCCCGCCACGGCTTCCCGTCGGCGTCCGGGATCCACGCGACCCAATGCGGTCCCCGGGCTTCACTGCGAACGGCAGGCGACGACTTGGGTTCGGCCATACGAGCATCGTACACCCTCCTCGAGCCCGGAATCAGTCGGGTTCGTCGTTCTTTCGAAGATCTTGATTGCGTATAGGAAAGCCGTTCCCGTACAATTCGAAGGTTTGGCAACGGCCGACGGCGGCCGAGAGGAGTGCACCCTAGATGGCCCTGACCTGTCCGAGCTGCGGGAACGACCAGAACTTTCTGGTCAAAACCCTGCAGATGCACATCGTCCAATTGCGCGATTCGCGGGTCGAAGCAAATGAAGAAGGACGCCCCGCGGTAATCGAGGTGCTGTGCGACGAGTGCGAAACGGCACTGAATTTCGCGGATTTCGAGGAAGACGTTCGCCACGAAGTGCTACTGACGCTCGGCGCCCGCTGACCCCGCGTTATCCTTCCGTTTCGGCATCTTCGAAGTAATCGCATTCGGGGCAGATCCACTCGCGGATCTGACGGACCGTCCCGTTCATTTCCTGAACTTCGCGAACACTGAGGCGCATCGATTCTCCGCACAGCGGGCATTCGTGCATCGGGGCAATTGTACCCGCCTTCGCTGTCCTGTACCACCAGGGAGCGTCGGCGCGGCACGCCTGGGCTCCCCTGGCGGGGTTCAGGTCAGGGGCGACGTGTCCTTGACTTCGCTGCGGGCGCCTCCTATCGTAGCCATGAAGGTTGCATGCGCGATTATTACGATGTCCTGGGCGTTTCGCCTGGCGCTGGCGCTGACGAGATCAAGCGCGCGTACCGGCAGCTGGCGCGTCGCTATCATCCTGACATTTCAGGGGATGAGCGCGCGGGGGCCTTTCACGAGGTATCGCGGGCCTACGAAGTGCTGAGCGATCCACGCCGCCGCTGCACGTACGACACCCGTCTGATTGTGGGGAGCCGCGCGGACTGGCTGGCCGACGAGGTCGCCATCGATTTTCCCTCCGTGTCGAGTGTGCTCGATCGCATGCGCGACTCTTTTTTCGGCGGTGCGCGCGAAGCGGCGCTGTCGGCTGAAATCGTCGTGACCCCGCAGGAAGCGTTCCGGGGCGCGCTGGTGCCGATGCACGTGCCGCTGCCCCAAACCTGCCGGCGGTGCGGGGGGCGCGGAGAGGTCTGGGCGGAGTGGTGCGCGGCCTGCTTTGGCGTCGGCGAAATCTCCTCTGCGCACGAGATCCGTCTGCGGGTTCCGGCCGGCGTGCGCGAAGGCGCCCGGTTCCGCTTCAGCGTGTCGCCGAGTGGCGCTCCTCAAACCTTCGTCGAAGTCCGTATTACAATCCGTTAACCGGGTCAGATCTATGCGCCCGCACCTTCATCTCCTCGGGGTCCTGCAGCTTGCGTGGGGGGCCATCGGCCTTCTCCTGGGCGCGTCAATGCTGTTTCTCGCGATCGGTGCGATCGCGATCGGCGTCACCTCCGGCACCGACCGGATGGCCGCCGGCATCACGGCGGCCGCCTTCGTCGTGTTCGCGATCGCGCTGCTGGCCGGCGGCGGGGCCAACGTCTGGGCGGGACGGGAGTTGCGGCGCAACCAGCCACGCGGGCGGCTGGCCGTGCTCTGGCTGGGCTCCCTCAACTTGTTCGTCCTGCCGTTTGGAACGGCGCTGGGCATCTACGCGTTCTGGGTGCTGCTGCATAACGAAACCCGCGCCGCCTTCATCGTGCGGAGCTAAGGCAAATTTTTGGCGCAAACCGACAAGACCGCGAGCGGGTTCGACGAGAACGTCGCCGGGGCGCTGTGTTACAGCCTGGGCTGGGTCACAGGCCTGTTGCTCTTCGCGACCGAGCCGCAGAACCAGTTCGTCCGCTTCCACGCCATGCAATCGATGCTGTTTTTCGGCGCCGCCTGCATCGCGTTTCTCGTGTGCCTCTCCGTCCCGTTTCTCGGCTGGATCCTGTCGATTTTCGTCTTCTACGGATCGGCGGCCCTCTGGCTCGTCCTGATGTTCAAGGCCTATCAGGGGGAGCGGTTCAAGCTGCCGGTGGTTGGAGACGTGGCGGAGGGGAGGATTTGAGGGGTGCCAGCGAGCCAGCGGTGCCAGGCCCGATCCGGGTACAATCAGTAGGTTCATGAATACAGCAATTACCGAGTCGGCCGTCCTCGACGCGCTTCGCGCGGTGCGCGATCCGGATCTCAACCGCGACATTGTCACCCTCAAGTTCATCAAGAACCTTCGTATCGGGGAGGGGGGCCGCGTGGCGTTCACGATCGAGCTCACGACCCCGGCGTGTCCGGTGAAAGACCAGATGCGCGACCAGGCGCGTCAGGTGGTTTCGGCGATCCCGGGGGTGACCTCGGTGGACATCGAGATGACCGCCCAGGTGCGATCCACATCGAACGTTGATGCGAACAAGGCGCCCGTTCCAGGTGTGAAGAACATCATTGCCGTGGGGGCGGGGAAGGGCGGCGTCGGCAAGACGACGGTGGCCGTGAACCTGGCCATCGCGCTCAGCCAGATGGGCAGCCGTGTCGCCATGATCGATGGCGACATCTATGGGCCGAACGTACCCATCATGCTTGGCATCAAGACGCAGTTGACTGGCGACGAACGCGGCAAGATCATTCCGGCAGAACAGTACGGCATCCAGCTCGTGTCGATGGCGTTTCTCACGACCGACGATTCACCGGTCATCTGGCGCGGCCCGATGCTTCACGGCGTGATCCAACAGTTTTTCCGCGAGGTGCGCTGGGAGAACATCGACTACCTCATCGTTGACATGCCGCCCGGCACCGGCGACGTCGCCCTGAGCCTCAGCCAGTCGGTGCCCGTTGCCGGCAGCGTGGTCGTGACGACGCCGCAGACGGTGTCGGTCGCCGACACGCGCCGCGCCATCCGCATGTACCAGAAGCTGAATGTGCCGACGCTCGGACTCATTGAAAACATGAGCCATTTTGTCTGCCCGGAGTGCCGGCACGAGAGCGATATCTTCGGCAAGGGTGGAGGGGAGCTGCTCGCGACCGATATGGCGGTGCCCTTCCTCGGCCGCATTCCCATTTACGAGCCGATCCGCATCGGCGGCGACACGGGCGTGCCGATTACGATTGGAGAGCGCGACTCGCCCGCGGCCGAGGCGTTCCGCTCCGCCGCCAGACAGCTTGCCGCGCAACTGTCGATCGCGAGCTACAAGAAGAGCACGATTCCGCTAGTTCCTATCGCTTGACCGCCGCCGCGCGTTCAGCGCGTCGGCGAGATTCAGTCCGGCACTGAGCAGCGTTCCCGCGACAAATCCCGCCTGGACCGCCATCGTCAACCAGGCCGTCGTGGAGCGGGACAGCGAGAACTCCGCCGCGATGGCGGGGCCGGCCGCCGTTGCCGAAAACCACAGCGTCATTCCCAGGAACTGCGCCACGGCGACCCGTGCGAGCATGCGCCGGGAGTGCCGAGTTTACCCTGCGGCGGATTGTCGTTACGATGAGTCACACGGTCAGAGACACCATACATGAACATTCCGTACACGCGGCACACGCTGGACAACGGGCTCGACGTTCTCGTTCACGAAGATCGCGGCTGCCCGATCGTCGCGGTGAATGTCTGGTATCACGTGGGTTCCAAGAACGAGAAGCCCGGGCGCACCGGTTTCGCCCACCTGTTCGAGCACCTGATGTTCGAAGGTTCTCAACATTACGACAAGGGGTATTTTCATCCGCTCCAGGAGGCCGGCGCGCTGCTCAACGGGTCCACGAACGCCGACCGCACGAACTACTGGGAAGTGGTACCCCGCAATGCGCTCGAACTGGCGCTCTGGATGGAATCGGATCGCATGGGATACCTCCTTCCCGCGCTGACCGACGCCAAGTTCGAAAACCAGCGCGAAGTGGTCCTCAACGAGCGCCGCCAGAACTACGAAAATCGTCCCTACGGCTTTACCAGCATGGCGATCGCCGCCGCATTGTACCCGCCCGATCATCCCTATCACTGGGCGACGATCGGCAGCGCCGACGACATCCGCGCGGCACGCCTGGACGACGTGCGCGCGTTCTTTCAGACGTACTATCGGCCGCGCAACGCGTCGCTCGCCCTCGCGGGGGATGTGGATACGAACGAGGCCCTCGAGCTCGCGACCCGGTATTTCGGCGACCTCGACGCGGGCGACGCGCTGCCGGCCTTCGTCGCGGCGCCTCCGGTGGCGATCGCCTCCGAGCAGCGGCTGGTGCTCGAGGATCGCGTGGAACTGCCCCGCCTGTACTTGTCCTGGCATTCCCCGGCCCTGTTTTCGGCCGACGATGCCGAGCTCGATCTGGTCGCCGAGGTCCTGGCGAGCGGCAAGACATCACGGTTGTATCGCACGCTCGTGTACGAAGAGCGCATCGCGACCGAACTTGCGGCGTCCCAGAATTCTCGCGAGATCGGCGGATATTTTCAGATCATCGCCACGGCGGCGCCTGGCCGGACGCTGGCCGAGCTCGATCGGGCGGTCTCCCGCGCCCTGGAGACCTTCGTCGCCGAGGGGCCGACGGCCGATGAAATGGCGCGCTGCCTTGCGCAGGCTGAAGCCAACTTCATGTATCGGCTGCAGACTGTCGGTGGATTCGGAGGAAAATCCGATCAGTTGAACGCCTACAACGTCTTCGTCGGTGATCCCGGCTACTTCGAACGGGACCTGGATCGATACCGCCGCGTCACGCCGGCCGCGATGCAACGCGCTGCGCACGAATGGCTGCGGCCGGTACGGCGCCTGAGCCTGAGCGTCGTCCCGAAAGGGCGTCCTCAACTGGCGCTCTCCGATTGTCAGACGGTCTCGGTATCCTGAATGGCCGTTGATCGCGCCCGACTTCCGTCGCTTGGTCCCGATCCGGTATTTCGTTTTCCGGAGATTCGCCGCCGAACGCTCGGGAATGGCCTTCGCGTGTGGACGGTCGAACATCACGCGGTGCCGCTCGTCAGCTTTCTCGCCCTCCTGCCGGTGGGCGCCTCCGCGGATCCGCGGGACCGTCCCGGTCTCGCCGCGGTGACGAGCGACATGCTCGACGAGGGCTGCGGCGGCCTGAATGCGCTCGAACTGCACGATGCGCTCGGGCGCATCGGCGGGCATCTCGAATCCGAGATCGGGTCGGACGCGACGATACTTACCGTCTCGAGCCTCATCAGGTTTGCGGATCGGGCGGTGGGACTGCTCGCCGACATGATGGTCCGGCCGCGGCTGGAGTCACGCGATTTCGATCGCGTCCGCGAGCTGCGCCTCAACCGGCTGGTTCAGCTGCGGGACCTGGCGCCGGCCCTGGCGGATCGCGTCTTCGCGCGGCTGTTGTATCCGGATCACCCCTACGGCCACCTCCCGATCGGCACCGAGGAATCACTGCGATCGATGGTGCTCGGCGAGGTCAGCGGCTTTCACGAAACGATGTTCGCGCCGTCTCGAATGACGATCGTCGCGGCCGGGGACGCGACGCACGAGGCGCTTGCGGACTGCGTCGAATCGGCATTCGGGGGATGGACCAGCCCCGCGGGTTCGCGCGAAGGCGACGACGGCGCGATACTGCCGGCGCCACGGCCGACGCGCGAAAGGGTGGCGCTGCTCCACAGGCCCGCGGCGGCGCAGTCCGAGTTGCGCATCGGCCATATCGGCGTCTCGCGGCAGACGCCGGACTACCACGCGCTGCTCGTGCTGAACATGGTGCTCGGCGGACAGTTCGTCAGCCGGATTAACATGAACCTGCGCGAAGACAAGGGCTACACGTACGGCGCGCGCACGTCGTTTGATTTCCGCCGCGGGCCGGGGCCGTTCGTGCTGCACGCCAGCGAGCAGTCGGAGGTCACCGTGGGGGCGGGGCGCGAAGCGGTCGGCGAGCGTCTCGCCATTCGCGGGGAGCGGCCGGTCACACGCGAAGAGCTCGAAACCGGCCGCGCCGCGCTCACGCGGGGTTACCCGCGGAGCTTCGAGACCGCCGAGCAGATCAGCCGCGGCGCCGCGCAGCTCGCGCTCTACGATCTGCCGGACGACTACTTCTCGACGTTCACGCCAAAAGTGCTCGCGGTTGACGAAGCAACGGTGACCCGCGTGGCGGCGGAATACATCGATCCGTCACGCCTTCTCACCGTCATCGTCGGGGATCGCGACAAAGTTGGCCCGGCCCTGCCGCAGCTGAACCTGGGCGAGGTAGTGGACGTGTCCCCTGTGTGAGGGCGTTGACGGCGCCGCGAGCGCCGGCCGGAACCGCGGGTCGGCCGCTCTCGTCAAACTGACAGTTATGCGGGGTCGATGTACACTGTCTCGATTCCTATGAGCTTCGCCCAGCGCAGTCTCAGCCTCGCCGGGATCATCGGGGTGCTCACGGCTGGATTCGCCGCCGGGCTGATTTACCTCCTCGTGACACAGCCCGTCAGCACCGCCGAAAACATCGCCAATGGCGAGGTCTCTCCGATCGTCCGCGCCGTCGCGGGCGTCCTGTACGATGCGCTCCGCGGAATTCTGAAGTTTCTGTGAGTCAACCGCCAGCCTTGAGCCGCGCCTCCGGCTGACCAAGGGTCGCCCGACTGCTGCTGCACTCTCGAGAACCTACACTCAGCTCCCGCGAACGTCGAAGCTCTTGGTGTCGGCCGACTGGTCGTTGAGGAACACTTCCACCTTGTATTTGCCCGCTGGCCAGCCGTCTGGCTTCGAGATGTGGAACTCGGTCCGTTCCCGGTTGTTCGGCGCGATCGTGCGGGTCGATTCGTCGACGAGTTGCCCGTCCTCGAACGACCACTTGGCGCGAAGTGTGGCGCTTGGCGCGGACCCTTCGGTGGCAACCGACGCGTAGATCGTGTCGCTAGGTTTGAAGGTGTCCGTGCGATCGGTGATCGCCTTGTCCCCGCCGACCGAGCGGCCCAGCGTGACGTCGGTGACCCGCACCCCCGCGGTTCCGGCGGTGTTGTTCGCAACATTTCCGCGGCATGCCGCGGCCGCCAGCAGCAGCGCGAGGCAGAGTGACAGCTGAATCTTCCTCGAATGACGCATCATCATGTCCTTACGCTCCCGGAATCCTGAGCTTCTGACCCGGATGGATCAGATCGGGGTTTTTGATCTGATCGCGGTTTGCCTCGTGGATCCGCGGCCACTTATTGGCGTCCCCGTAGAAGCGTTTGGCAATCTTTGAGAGGCTGTCGCCTGCCACGACGACATAGGACTGCTCCGACCCTGTCGTGCCCGCCGTGGGCCCAGGGTTCGGCACCGGCGCGGCTGCGGGTGGTGCCGCCGACGTCGTCGAGCTGCCTGACTGCACGTTAGAGAAATCCGCCTTCGGCTTCTCTTCTTTTTTCTTTCCGAACCCGTCAAAAATACCCACGTGAATCTCCTTTTCCATACACGCGCGCAGCGGAAAGACCGCTTGCCGCAGGTATCGACGCAAGGCGAGCATCTTCCATGCCGGGCACCTTGCTGTACGCCTCAGCCGTGCGCGGCGCGGCCGCGGCCGACGAACAGCTTGACGAGGACGATCCCCGCGACGAAGCCGCCGATGTGCGCCATGTAGGCGACACCGGCCGTCTCATCAGTGCGCGCGACCGACCCGAGACCGTTCACAAACTGCAGCACGATCCAGAAGCCGATGACGACGAGCGCTGGAATGTGCGCGATCCGGCCGTACGTGAGCACGCGAACGCGGTTGCGCGGAAAGAGCAGCAGGTAGCCGCCGAGCACGCCGCTGATGGCGCCCGATGCCCCCACCGCGGGCATCGCGGACCCGAGGTTGAACAGGATGTGCGCGGCGCTCGCCGCGAGTCCGCAGACGAGATAGAAGATCAGGAACTTCACCGCGCCCATCGAGCGCTCGATGTTGTCGCCGAAGATCCACAGGTAGAGCAAGTTGCCCCCCAGGTGCATCCACCCGCCGTGCAGGAACATCGACGTGAACAACGTCGTCCAGAACGGCGCGGCGATGAGCGGGGACAGGTCCTGTCCGGCGGCGTATTCGCGAGGCACGACGCCCCACGATTGTATGAAGGCCTGCAGCGCCGCCTCCGGCCGGGTGATTTCCAGGAAAAAGGCGAGGACGTTGATAGCAATCAACGCCCACGTCAGGATCGGCGGCGGAGCCCCCTCGATGTTGTCGTTGTCGTCGCCTATGGGAAACATCTGCCGCTCCTGTTCTTCGGAGGTTCGGGGGCGACGAGGTCCGTCGCCCCCTTCCGGCGGTCAGAAGTCGAAGCGGATGCCGAGCTGCATCTGGCGCGGCGGGTTGGCGGAGTTGATCGTGCCGTACGCCCCCGAGTTGACGCTCGTGTTCGGGTTGGCGAAATTGACGCGATTGAACAGGTTGAAAACGTCGAACTGCGGGGACACCCGAAAGTGTCCGCCGAACCGGAAGTTCTTGCGGAACGACAGATCCCACTGGTAGAACTCCGGCCCCACCACCTGCCCGACCGTGGCGTTGCCGCGACGATCCTCAGGCGGGTTCACGAACGCCGCGGTGTTGAACCACTGCGCCTCGGTGCGCGGGCCTTCGACTTCTCCGCCCACGTAATCGGCGCGACGGCCAATCCCGAGCGTGTTCCCCTGGACGGTCAGGTACTGCCCCGTCTGGTACCTCGTCTTGCCGCTGACTTCCCAGCCGCCGAGCGCGGTCTCGAGCAGGTCGCCGCGGTCCAGCAGGAACGGCAGACGGTACGTGAACGTGGACACAAACGCGTGGCGGCGGTCGAAGCTCGCGGGTCCGTAGCTATACGCGCGGTTGAACGGATCCTCAGGGTTGTCGCCGTTGCCGCTCGCATCGGTGAGCGCCTTGCCGAGCGTGTAGGACACCGTGAAGGTCAGCGCGCCCTTTCGCTTCGTGGCGTAGAGCTGCAGGGAGTTGTACGTGGACTCGGAATCACTCAGCCGCATACGAATCGCGGAATATCCTTTGTACGGGCGCAGGAAGTTTGTCGAAGCGCGTTGCGCCGAAGGCAGCCGCTGGTTCGCCAACTGATCCGCGAAGGACGCCTGATTGATATCCGGCTGCCGGATCAGGTGCTGGCCTCTGTTGCCGACATACGAGGCCTCGACGAAGTATCCATTGCCAAGCTCACGCTGCACACCGAGGCTGAAGTTCACCTGCCGGGGAAGCTGCAGGTTCGGGTCGATGGCATTGATGTCCCCGATCGCACCCTGCGCGGATGGTGAGCCACCCGTGGGGTTTGCGATGTTCGCATTCTCGAACGTGACGTTGTCGAGTATGGGAGGGAGGTTGAGCTGCGAGAAGACCAGGTTGCCTTCTGGCTTGTCATAGAACAGCCCGCCGCCGCCACGAACAACCGTGGACGAGGTGATGGAGTACGCGAAGCTCAGACGCGGCATGACCAGGTGCTGCGCCTCGTACAATCCTCGCGGCGCCCCGGTGGGAATCCGAGCGTAGTCGCCGCCCGTGAGCAGCTTTACACGACCCTGCTGATCGGTCGGGATGCTCGTCCCGGCACGAATCAGCCCGTTGAACCGATAGCCCGAACCCGGCACGAGCAACCCGTTCCGCTGCATGGTCACCGACTGGTTCGGGTCGTACAACGACGGATCGAAGTTGACGATGTTGTTGCCCTGCGTGTAAGTGGGCTGCTGGTACTCGTATCGCACGCCTGCTTCGATGCTCAGGTTCGATCGGGGGCGCCACGTGTCCGACACAAAGCCCTGATACGCGGTGAAGCGGAAGAACCCCACGGGATCGGCGGAGGCTTCGTTATAGCTCCGGAAGTTGCCCAGCAGCGCGTCTCCAAGCCCGAGTCCCGTGGTGTTTCGATTGCCGCCTGGGTTGAACTGCACGTTGCCCAGATACGACGCCCGTCCGTTCTGATCCTTGCGGTTGCGCGAGACGGCTACGCCGGTCCGCATGGAGTGCGCGCCCCGCAGGTACGTGACGGTGTCCTGGAAGGTGATATCGGTCGTCGGCGAGAGCAGCGCGAACGACGGGCTCGTAATGCCTGCAAAGCCGCTGACGCCTACTTGCGGAATGCCATCGGTGATGAATCCCCCGTCGAAGAGTTGCCGAAACTGATATCCGTACGAGTCGCGCCGCCACGCGTCCCCCTGCGGGTTGATCCGCTGTCCGTTCCACGCCGCGCTCACCTTGCCCTCGTTCGTCAGGTTCTTGCCGAGCACGGAGGTGTGGCTGATCTGATAGCTGTAGCCCGGTCGCAGGCGATTGGTCGGCACCGTCGGCAGCGCCGCGCCCGAGAAGACGCCATAGGGGTCAAGCAGATCGTAGTTGTCGTGGAGGTAGCGCCCGTAGAGTCGCTGCGTGGAGGTTGCCTGCCAGTCGAAGCGCAGCACGTCCTGCCGGAACGTGTAGGGATTGGCGAGCTGGAACGTGGCGTTGTTTGCCGTCGGCGTGTTCGAGTATTCCGACGCCAGCGTGATCATCCGCGCGTAAGTGTTGGCAATGGCCCGGCCATCCGCGGTGATCCGGTTCGCGGGAATGCGGTTTCCGGGAAAGCCCACGCCCGTCGTCGGATCCACGAGCGTGCCGTCGTCGGCCGTGCCGACGATGCCGTCCGTTCCGCGCAGTCGAAGGGAAAAATCCCCCGTCAGTTCGGCCGACGTCGGCAGCGTCTGTCGAGACGGGTTGGTGAAGCGGTTGATCGTCCGATACTGCTGGCCGGCGAAGAAGAACAGCCGGTTCCGGAGGATCGGACCGCCGAGCGCCGCTTCGACGTTGCGGAACTCGAGCGAGGGTTTCGTACGGTTGCCGTTGGCGTCGCGCGCCGCGAAGTAGTTCGGTTTGTCCACGGCCTCGTCGCGGTAGTCGAACCGGGCGGTGCCCCCCAGGCTGTTCGTGCCGCTCTTGGTGACGACGTTGATCGAGGCGCCCGAATTGCGCCCGAGCTCGGCAGAGAAATTTGACGTCTGAATTTTCACCTGATCGATGAAGCTGAGGCCGACGTTGTTCACCTGGCTGCCGTTGGAGCCTGAATCGAGATTCTGTCCACCATCGATCGTCAGGTTGTTCGTGTTGCCGCGGCTTCCGTTGATCGACTGCCCCGTGATGCTGAGGCTCGTGGCGAGGTTCAAGGGATCGAAGTCGGTGGCCACCGCGCCGGGAATAAGCGTGGCGAGCTCCATGTAGTTGCGCCCGTTGAAGGCGAGGTCCTTGATCTGCGCCGAATCAATCGTGCGGGCGACCTCGCCGGACGTCCTGTTGACGGTTTCGCCGAGGACTGCCTGCACTTCGACCGTTTCGCTGACGCCCCCGACCGAGAGGCTGAAATCAGCAGATAAGCGGCCGTCCGCGGTGAGCTGGAAGCCGGTGCGTTGTACTTTGCGGAACCCCGGCAGGTTGGCCTCGACACTATAAGGGCCGACCGGCAAATTCGTGGCCACGAACTGGCCATTTGAGTCCGTGATTCGCTCCACCACCAGACCGGTGTTGACATTGGTGACGGTGACGGTCACGCCGGGCAGGACGCCGCCGGAACTGTCGCTGACACGTCCGGAGATCTGACCGGCGACGGTCTGAGCCTGCACTGAAACCGGCACCAACACACACGCGAGCGCCGCAACAAGCGCGAGCGAACGCACGCCAGCCTGCATGCAACGCCTCAATACCTGAATCATGAACGTCTCCTACAGATGGGGTAGCTTCCGAGAGATGCGGAGATGATCGTACCTCCCGACTGATCTTTTCTCAACCTTCCGCACACGCGTGGTGCTCTCCTGAGGGATCGTTGGCGCGCGGGAGCGCGGCGGGAGATTCTGCGGCAGACGCTGACCTTTGAAGGGCCAAAGCGTGAAGCCCAAAGCCTGCTCTACAAACTCCGGCTCATAAACCGGCACAAAATCAGCCCGTCGATCCATTTGAACGGGGTCACCCCGATGCTGTAGTGGCCGCACGGCAGCACGGCCACCTGGGGTTCGACCCCGCGCCGGCGGAACTCGCTGACGAGCATCCGGGACAGCGTGACAGGAAACGTCAGGTCGTATCGCGCGTAGACGAGCAGCACGTGTTTGCCGCGCACGCGTTCGAGGTACGGGAATGGCGAGATCGGCATCCAGATCCGTCGCAGTGCATCGAGATCGATCTGGCCGTCCAGTCCTTCGCGGACATGGGCGGTGGACAGGCCTTCCCAGATCACGTCGGCGAAGTACGGTGAGATGTGATTGAGCGCCGCCGCGCGCACCAGCGGTTCGTGCGCGGCGGTCAGCATCGCCAGGCACGATCCCAGGCTCGTGCCGAGAATGCCGATCGACTCGTATCCCTGCGTTGCGAGCCACGCGATCGCGCGCCGGGCATCGAGCACCGCCTGCCGGCACACCTGCGCCGTGCGGCCCACATTTGCGCTCACGATGTAGTCGGCGCGTCGAAGCTCGGGCGGCATCCGCAGATCGTGATAGGGAAGGCTCAAGCGCACGGCGCTGATGCCGAATCGGTTCAGGAGACGGCACAACCCGACGTGCCCTTCGATGTCGGCGTTCCACTGGGGCAGCACCACCACCGCGCGCTTCCGCCCGCGTTCGGATGTCTCGGGAAAGTACCGCGCGCGGACGATGTTGTTCTCGGGATGCGGCGTGGTGACGGCGCTCGGAAACGAGAGACGGTCCCCGTCGAGGGTGTAGTCGTCGCACGGCGGGAGCGCGAAGAACGCTTCGCTGTTGGCGACCGTCTGTGACGCCCAGGCGGCGAGCCGCTCGACGGCATCTTCGTGCGTGCCGCCCAGACCCTCAATCCACTCCAGTCCCCATTCGAACGGCCGGACAAGGCGATGCTCCGCCGCGGCGGCGAGCCGGCGTTCCCAGTTATGAAACACACGAGCGATCAACAGACGTCCCCTTTAACGGCAGGCGTGTTGCGAGCGGCAGCCGTGTTGCGAGCGGCAGCCGTGTTGCAGACGACTCGGGCATGATCGAGCATCCTCCCAGCCTGGACGCACCTCATCCGCCCGACGCGATCAG